>JBEQAN010000038.1:0-8370 GCA_041640315.1 Leptospiraceae bacterium | reverse complement strand
AAGTATCAACCTATTCAACTTGTCTTAGCAGGACATACCCATGGCGGTCAAATTATTTTAAGTGAGAATCGCGAATCTTCCCTATCAGTTGCTTCTAATTTTCTAAAATATTATGTGGATCTTTATACAGAAAATCATGTTAGTCTTTATGTCAATAGGGGTCTCGGTCATTGGTTTCCTTTAAGGATCAATTGTCCTCCAGAAATTACCCTCATACATTTGATATGAATATTTTTAAATTTACAACTAAATAATAAAAAAAATTTAATGTATCTTATGATTTTAACAAGAATAAAAAGGATATTCATGTTTATAAAGATATTTTCTTTGATTATATGGTAGCATAATTTAGCCAAAGATGATTATAATTTTTCTTTGTCTGGTGCTTTAAACCTTAAACTTTATCAAATAAATCAAAAAGAAATAGAGATCATTTGATTCATACTTTGCATGGAGAAGTACCAACTAGTATAGCTTATGAAAGTGAACCCCAAAAGAACATTTGAAGTTTATATACATTACTCAATGATTTTTCTATCCATGATTGTATTATACCTGCAAGAAGTGCTCGATTAGAGGGGAATTCTCTTGCAAATACTCAAAAAATAGGAGATTATGATTATCAAGACATACATTGGTTAAACAACCTTAGAATTTTTCTACTTAAGCGCCAATAGTCAAAATATGACTTATTATAAAAAAAATAATCTTATAAAAAATTATTATATTGTATTATGAATGGTCTAAAAATTGCTTAATATATTATCGAAAAAACTTTTCAAGGAGGTTGTTATGACAAATTTAATTAAACAAGAACAAAATCCACAAGTAGAAAAAGCAGAAAAAAGAAAACGTTATTATATACCCAAAGTAGATATTTTTGAGAATAATAATGATTATATTTTATATGCTGAAATCCCAGGTGCAAGCGAAAATGATGTAGATATCACAATTGAAAAAAATATATTAACGATTACTGCAAAAGTACAAAATGTAGTTCCTGAAGGTTATCGCTTATTTTACTCTGAATATGGCATAGGTGATTACAAACGTTCTTTCGAGTTAAGTAATGAAATTGATCAAAATAGAATTGAAGCAACTGTAAAAGATGGTGTTCTTAAATTAGTTTTACCAAAAGTTCAACCTTCTGTGAAAAAAATCCAAATTAAAGCAGTATAAATTGTAAATAGGATTTAACAAATTCAAAAGATGGGAATTCTATCCCATCATGTTTAACCTCATATAAACAATGGATGCAGGGATAGGGATGCCATAAGATTGGATCAGTTCTACCAAAAATTGCTATCCCTCGAATTCCAATATAAGAAGCTAAGTGCGTAAGCCCAGAATCATTTCCTATATAAAAAAAACTTTTTTTTACCATTTCGATAAAATCTTTTAAAGAGGTGATGGGAATGATAGTTATGATCTCTTGATATTTTTGAAAAAATAAAGAGATGTCGTCTTCTTTCGGACCATATATTAATAAAATATTATCAAAAATCTTCGATAATAATTCAAAAAGATTTTCATAATGTTTTAAATCCCATCGTTTTATCTTAGAGCCTGCACCGGGATGTATTATAAGGGTTTTATTTTTTGGAATGTGGGGCAAAAATGCATCCTTAGATTGAATTTTTAAATTTAATTTTTCTAAGGTGTGTTTTAATAAATGAAATCGAACACTTATAGGATAAACTGGTATCGAAGGTATAAAATAGATAGCTTGGCTTTTTAATTGATTTAATTTATAAAATAATTCATCTTTTTGTCTTGCATAATAAAAAATGATATCAAAACGATGAAGAAATTGAGTTAATGATTCTAATTTTTTAGAACCGATTGGTAAATCTTCATAAAACAAAGGAAGAAATAAAGGATTATCAATGGATATTCCTTTCCCAAAATCAAAAACTTCAATCAAAGAGATATAATCTTGATTCCCTATAAAAGTTATATCATAATTATAATATTTTAAATTTTTTAAGGTATCGAAAATTAAAATAGTATCGCCTAAGGCTCCGGGTTTTATCAATAAAATTTTCTGTTTCATAGATTAATTCAAATTAATTATGAATTCTTTGATTTGATTGATTTTATCAAAATCATTAGTGCCAAAAATTTCTTTTTGGATGGTAAGTTCTTTAATCAAATACAGTGAGGGACACATAATAAAAAAAATTGAAGTTTCTTTACAAAGGGGTTGGATTTTTATTTTTTTATAATCCAAATCATTACTATATAATAGTTTTGCCTCATAATAATATTCTAAAAATAATCTATAAGTATTTTCATTTACATATTTTTGATTTATGATTTTATTATAAATCTCTTCAGGTACTGGTTGAAAATTTTTTTTATAGAGATTTACATAAGCATTGAATAAATTTTCTATATAAAAAATATTACTAGAGGAATCAATTTTAGATTTCAATAAGTTTTGATGGGTTTCGTAAATCTTGATATAAACTTCGAAATCTTTTTTGTAATAAAAATAATATCCTAATTGTTGTAAAAGGGATTCTTTTATGGTTGATGTTTTGATTTGATTTATTATTTTGAAATAATCATTCAAATTTTTGCTATAAATTTTATGGTTGTGAATATGAGTGATTATATATTCATATATGAATGATTCTGAATGAATATTTCTTATGCGATAAAATTGGTCTACAAAATCTTGCTCTAATTTACTAAAATTTCGTTTTCTAATTTCTTGTATAGTCACTAGTGCTAAGTCTTCTCGATTTTGAATAAGATCCACATATTGTTTTAAAGATTCATTACGTTTCTCGAGAAAAATATCATGGTGATTGATTTTTAATAATTCATAAAAAAATAAAAGATTTAAATAGGATTTTAAGGTCTTATTGAGTTCTAAAGGATAAGGTGAATTCGTTTGATTTGAATGCGAAATTGCTTCAATAAAACAATATTCAGCATAAAAAATTTCATTTTGATGATAAAACCAAATTGCATGAAAGGTCCATTGATCATCGCTTATACTATCTTTATATTTGATTAAGTTTTTAAATGAGAGAATGTTATCATATTGATTCAGATTCTCTATAAAAAAAATAGGATGATTCAATATATAATTTTTTTCGCTTAAAGATATTTTTTCTGTAGTTTTACAATTCAATATAAAAATTTTAAAAATTATACTTAGATAAATCAAATTCTTTAAATAGGATTTTAAGATAGTCTCTATCATATACACCTGGGTGGGGTAGGGTTAGCTCTTGTGTTTGAATCGTTAGAGTATCATAAAATAATATATCAATATCAATTTCTCTTGGTCCAAATCGAAATCGTTCTTTTCTTCCAAGAAGTTTTTCAAGGGATTTTACGTAATATAATAATTCAAGAGGCGATAGATGGGTTTTTACTTCTATTAATTGGTTTAAAAAATCCTCTTGATTTGGATATAAAATAGCGGGATTTTTTAAAATTCTTGAGGTTTTAATGATCTCTACATGACCATCAGTTTCTAAAGTAAAAATTGTTTTTTTTAAGTATTCTTCTTTGGGTTCTATATTAGAACCAAGTGATAATAATACGTAATAAAGTTTATTAGATGGATTTTGCTTTTTTAAGTCGATAGTCTTCTGCATCAAGATGAATTTCTAAACACATTTCTTTTAGTCTACTAAAAACTCTTCCGTTAGAAATTTCTTTCCAAGATTCCATTGGTTCATTAGAAGTTAAAATGGTTAAAAGATTTTTTTCATATCTTGCATCAATTAAATCATATAAAACATTATTGACCCATGGACTATCTTTTTGGACACCAAAATCATCAATTACGAGAACTTCAATATTTGCCAATTCTTCTTCTATTTTTCGTCCTTCTCCATAATAGTCTGATTGGGGATTGAAGGTATCTCGAATTTTCCCCAGAATATCTCGCGAAATTTTAGCATATTTTACAGGAATTTGATACAATCGAATTAATTCATTCAAAATAATGCAAGAAAGTAAGGTTTTACCTGTTCCTGTTCTTCCATATAAATATAAACCATACAAATTAGTTTTCTTAGGATAATTTTTAATCACAGCATAAACATGATCAATTACATATAAAAAATTTTCGCTTTCAGCAATTTCAAAATCAATTGAAGTTAAAAGCTTATTTTTATAACGCTTAGGAATGCCCGCTTGTTTTTCTAAATATAAAATTTTTTTTAATGCTAATCTCGCACGTTTTGAGGGACATTCTTTCATACGATTTTCACTAGGATCATAGTATTCGTACGGAGGATTCCCATCACACAATGTCATCTCTTCTACACATGGACATAATTTATATACTGCTTCTTGAGGAAGTTCAAAAGTATCTAAAATAATTCCAGTTCCATTACAAATAGGACAATCTTCTTTTCCATAATGATAAGCATTCTTTTCTAAATCGATTTTGATATCTTCTAATGGATGTTTCATAATTTTTTATTGATTTTTTTAACAATCGATTTATTTTTATTTAAAAATATGATTACATTTTTATTGAAAATCAAGTTTTAGCAATGATTTTTTTTGAGTTTACATTTATTTTTAATTTTTTATTTCCGATAGTACGAATAAAACTATAGAGGTGACAATTATGAAAAAGTTTATATTTTTTGTATTACTAATATATGGAGTTGTAAGTATATATGCTCAACAACAACCTCAACAACCTCCAACATCTAATATAATAAATCCAGCAAATCCAACACCTTATGAACCTACACCGGGCGAGTTAGTTACGGAAGAAATTGATGAAACCCAGTTAACAGATGAGCAAAAAAAAATACGTGCAAGAAACTTAAGATCAGAAGAATTATGGAAAAATGCAGATTATAGAGATTATGATCCCTCCTTCACAGAACTCCATCGTTTATCTAAGGCATTTGCTAATAATAAATATCGTTTAGCTTTATCTGCTTTCCAAGCAGGTATAAATTCTATTATAAAAATGAGAGATGAGGTAGAACTATTTAGAAAACAAAGTGCAGAAACAAGAAGGTTTGATGAAAAATGGTATTGGCAAGTTGTAGATCGAAAAGCAAGAGAAGAAAGAATGATTGGTCAAATGAAAAGACAAGCAAAACAAGAAGCAGTGACATATTTTACAAGATCTATTAATTATTTAGATGAAATTATCAATCCAGATTTAAGAGAAAAAGAACCATTTAAAAGATTATTGTCTGCTGTGTATAGAAACTGGGTAATGTATCAGTATGACTTAGGAAATATTCCACAAATTATACCAGTTCTTGAACACTATATCCAAATTGATGAAAATGAAAAAGAATATCCTGCTCATAAATATTTATCTCAAGCATATGCATTTCAAGAAAAAATGATAAAAAAATATGGAATGGGTACGGAAGATCAAATGTTAAGATTCCGCTATAAGAAGAATGTTCATTTATTAAGAGCTACAGAATTAAAATATGGCAAGGAATCCGCAGAATATAAACATGTTGTTTCTTTAGTAAATCGAGATGAAATTATTTCTATAATGCCATAATTAAATTTGACCTCTATAATCTTTTCTTCTCTCCAGTATTTTAATATACAGAGAGAAGAATTTTTTTATAATATTTCTCTAAGTTTTTGTTCAATGGCTTTTTTTTGGTTATAATCAACCTTCATATATTCATTTGATAGTTCAAGGAAATCATTTTTTTTGATGATATTTTTATTATAACAAAGTAGAGAAAGCTCCCACATATTTTTATAAACTAAAGGAATTTGTATTTTTTTATTTTGTAATTCATCGATTTTAAAATTTAAACTTTCTTCTATAAGTCGATAGATTTCATTTTGATCTGGTGATTCATAAGCCAAATGAATAAAAGTTGCATAAATCGGATTAATTTTACCATGTATCGTATAATTTTCTTTGACAAGTTCAAAGATTTGATAAGCCATATCTTTACTAATAACTTCTTTGTTTTTAAATCTTAAATTGTATAAAAAATTTGGAATTTCATCTTCGGAAATTAAACCTTGCAATAATATTTGATATAAGGTAATTATTAAAAAATCACTTTCAGTGTTATCACCAATAAAAATTTCTTTTGAAAATGTAGGCTGCATCTTTCGTAATTTTAATAGAACTATAAGTTTATAGGCAGTTTGATCTACCATGGACTGCATTGTAGCATTAAGAAATTTTATCGAACGATTTAACATTTCGTTGATACTTTGGTTTAGATATTCATTAAAATTAAAAACAACCTGAACGATTTTATTTGATATATTACTAACAGGATTATTAATTTTTTTAAGATACAAACCCTCAATAGGAATATTATATCTTTTAAAAACACCTTCTAATACACGATGAAAAAAAGAGGGAGAAGCAGAGATAAAAATTAAAGGATAATCATATCGTTTAATTACACGAAAAAAGCTATCCATTCCAGTAATTGGTTTTTTATTTTCAATTCTTTCTAATAGAGTTTCTAAGAGCCCTTGTCTATCTTCAAACTTTGTATTTAAAAATGTTTTGTCAATATCAGAAATTATAATAAATCCTTCATAATTCTCTGGTAGAATTCTTAATCTACCAAATCCTAAGGGGTATTGTCCAGAGAATAATTTTGAAGTATTGGTTGTTAAAAAAGCTAAATCTAAGAAATTTTGTCTTATAGAGTCAGTTCCTTTTAAATAAGTTCTTAAAAGATATTTTCCGGATTCAAGTTTTGGTACTATTTTTTTTAAGGGGAATTCAAATATACCTGTACTATTTGCTGAAAAGTTAGGAATAGATGCTATAGGTTTCATTTCTGATAATTCTATTATACTTTTATTTTCGTAGGGGATTACATCGATTTGGATTCTTGGATTTCTCACAGTTCCCATATTAATGTCTTGGATTGCTCTAAATCGGTTTATCATAGATTGAGGGAGCATACAGAATATATCCCATTGATCTTCTAAATAACTTTCTAATACAGGAACGTCCACAATTTGACCTTTAATATTTAGGCGTTCGGATTGACCAGTAAATCCATTAAATAAAACTATTCGTTTTCTTCCTACAATGGGAACATTTAATTCATTATTAATTTCTTTTTCCATCATGAGCTTTAAAAAATTTTAAACAATAATAAATGGTATTTTTATATGATTTGATTAGGATTGAAATATTTTTCAAGCAAAATTTATTGGTTAAAAATGATTCATAAAAAAATTCATAAACCCATTTTTATCTATTCCGATAAATATAATTTATCATTAGATGGTCATGTATTCCCAGCTATCAAGTTTTCTCTTATTTATAAAAAACTAAAGGAAGATGAATCTTTTAAAGATCATAAATTTTATGAACCTATGCCAGCTACCTATGAACAGGCTGCATTAGTCCATAATATAGATTATTTAGAGGATTTAAAAAATTTAAGATTTTCAAAACGAGTTTATAGAAGCGAGCTACCATTAAATAAAGAGATAATAGATGCATTTTTTTTAGCAACTGGTGGGACTATATTGGCTGCTGAGTTTTCACTAACTGCAGGTAGAGCAATGAACTTATCTGGGGGATTTCATCATGCTTTTTCTGATCATGCGGAAGGATTTTGTTATTTAAATGATGTAGCAATAGCAATACGGGTTTTACAAAAAGAAAAAAAAATCAAAAAAGCATTGGTAATAGATTTAGACGTACATCAAGGAAATGGAGTTGCTAAGATTTTTCAAAAAGATCGGAATGTGTTTACATTTTCTATGCACGAAGAAAAAAACTATCCTATAAAGGAAAGAAGTTCACTGGATGTAGGATTAGAAACTGGTATTAAAGATAATGAATATTTGTCTTTATTAGAAAAACATTTATCTATCATCAAAAAAAAATTTCATCCCGATATTATATTTTATATAGCTGGTGTTGATCCTTATGAAATGGATCGTTTAGGAGGATTATCAATTACTAAAGAAGGTATGAAAAAAAGAGATATCATGGTAAGAGATTTTATGCCAGAAGTTCCTATGGTGATTGTCCTGGCTGGAGGATATGCTATGAATACAATGGATACTGTAGATTTACATGTTCAAACTGCAAAAGTAATGGCGGAACTGTTATAAATTTTAAAAAAAATTTAATTGTAATTAAAAAGTGATGAAAAAGTCAAAAAAATTACCAATACTATAAATATGTATTATATTATGGGATTATTTGGAAAATTAGAAGACATATTTTCGCACAAAAAAAATAAAAAGCAAGATAGCGATAAATCCATTGATTTATTGGATATCTCTAACAATGAACTTCTTGATGATTTACATGTTAAACCTTTAATTCAAGGAAAAGTAGGAGATAAAACTTACATATTTGGTAAATTTTCTGAGCAAGAAATCAAAGAGTTAATGGAATGGTCAGAG
>JBEQAN010000037.1:0-8373 GCA_041640315.1 Leptospiraceae bacterium | reverse complement strand
AAAAAAAATGTATTTATAAGGGGGTGTAGCTCAGTTGGTAGAGCGTTAGAATGGCATTCTAAAGGCCGGGGGTTCGAGTCCCCTCACCTCCATTGAAATAGCATTAAATTATTGTGCTTGTCAATTTTAGGAACTATACTAAATTAAAACTATATTATGGCAGTAAGAAATATTTTGAGAATTGGTAATCCACTTCTAAGAGAAAAATCGTCTGAAGTTCCTATTACAGAGATTCGTTCTAAGGAAATTAAGGATTTAGTAAAAGATATGTTCGATTCTATGAAAAATGCTAATGGAATAGGGCTTGCTGCTCCTCAAATAGGGGTCTTAAAAAAAGTTGTTATTATTGGCTATGAACCTTCTGAACGATATCCAGAAGTACAATTTGATAAAGAAATTGATGGAGTAAAATATAGGGTTTTAATTAATCCCGTTATTGAGTATTTAACGGATGAAACAATAGGTTTTTGGGAAGGATGTTTATCTGTGCCTGGAATGCGCGGTTATGTGGAAAGACCAAAAAAAATTCGCGTGAAATTTTATGATATGAATGAAGAATTTCATGATGAAATTGTAGAAGGTTTCGAAGCCATTGTCATCCAGCATGAATGTGATCATTTAGAAGGAATACTATACGTAGACCGATTAAAAGATACGAGACTTTTTGGTTTTGACGAAGAATTCGAAAAATCAAAAACACCAATTTATGTAGTAAAATAAACTTCAAATTTCTAAGAAGTTTTTAGTATCATTCCAAATGAAATTTAATACGTTTAATAAACTATGATCAGCGTTTAGGAGTACTAATTTTGCTTGAGGATTCAATTCAAGATATTTAACGCTAAGATCATAAGGAACAGTATCATCTTTAATACCATGAAAGATAAGAGTAGGGATTTTTCTTTCAAGTTTTAGGTATTCGTATTTTTGAGCATCTTTAACAAGCTGGTAATTTAATGGTAATGTTTTTTTCCACTGATAATGTTCAACTTGTATAAAACCTTGCCTTTTCCATTCTTTCAATTTATTTTTATCCTTAGAAAG
Source organism: Leptospiraceae bacterium (assembly GCA_041640315.1). Taxonomy (GTDB): domain Bacteria; phylum Spirochaetota; class Leptospiria; order Leptospirales; family Leptonemataceae; genus SKYB61. The sequence goes on along the minus strand of JBEQAN010000037.1, from coordinate 7,329 downwards.
AATTCGTGAATAAAAACTGAAGGCGGGAGCTAAAAGAACCAATTTATGAATTTTTTTAAAAATAGGATATTGATGCTTTAAATTAGCACATAGGGTAGAAATATACCCACCAAGACTTGAACCTATTAATACAAATTTATTTTCTGATGATCTTTTTAGCAAACTCGCTATTACATCAATCTGACATGTTAAAGTTAAATCCGTAAAATTTCCACAATTTAAATCGGGGATTTCAAGAGGAATTTGAAGGTTTTTGAATTGTCTTTTAAAAAAATGTGCCTTTTTGGATTTAGGGCTTGAGGCAAAGCCATGAAGATAGATATATTGCATAAATCAAAGGTTCTTAGATAGAAGATTTTAATCCCTTAGCTCAATCGGCACATACTTTTTGTTCATTTCACCAACATAAACTTGTTTGGGGCGATATACCTTTCTATCGGGATTTTCTCTTTGTTCAGTCCAGTGCGCAAGCCATCCAGGTAATTTTCCAATTGCTCGTATGACATTATTCATTTCTGGTTGAAAACCTAAAAGTTTAAAAATTAAAGCAGAATAAAACTCAATATTTGGATATAAATTCATTTCAATAAAAGTGGGATGGTTCAATACATAACTTTCTACTTCAAAAGCTTTATTCAGGATAGGATCATTTTTTAATTCGGGATCTTTTTCTACTTTTTTTTGGTAGTATTCATGGAATAGTTTTTTTCCAATTTTTGCTCTCGGGTCTATGGTTTCATAAGCATTGTGTCCCAGTCCATTTAATTTTAGTTGTTTTTTCCCAGAAATGAAATCTTTAAAATATTCTTCTGGAGAGATGTTTTTATTAATCATTTCTTGCAACATTACAATTGGGGGTACATTTGCATCAGATTCTCGAGATCCCCATAAAGAACATATACCTGCATTAATACATGCAAATAAATTTGCTCTTCCACTTGCAACAATTCTTACAGTTGTAGTTGTTGCATTCATTTCATGATCTGCATAAAGGATTAAGATTTGATTTAAAATCTTATCATCCATGGGATCAACATAATAGGGTTCTGCTGGAGTTGCGAACATCATATTAAGAAAATTTGTACAATAAGGAAGTTCATCTCTTGGATATATGATGGGTCCTCCAATACTTTTTTTATAGGACCAAGCAGCAAGAGTCCTAACCTTAGCTAAAAGTCTTATTCGAATATCAATTCCGCGAGCTAGATTTTCTTCAAATGATAAAGGATAATAGGCAGAAAGAGCTGTGACAAGTGTTGCTAAAATGGCAAGGGGATGTGCTGAACCAGGGAAGGCATCAAAAAAAAGTCTCATAGATTCATGAATCATAGAATGTTTACTTAAAGTATACGAAAAATTTTTTAATTCTTCTTTATTGGGTAGATGACCATAAATGAGTAAAAAAGAAGTTTCTACGAAGGTGGATTTTTCTACTAATTCTTCAATATCATAACCGCGATAATATAATTTTCCATTTTTGGAATCAATATAAGAAATTTTACTTTTTGCTATCGCGGTATTATTAAGTGCATTATCGTATGTGATCAAGTTAAATTGTTGATTTAAAAAGTTAATATCAACTGCTTTTTGGTTATCGGTGCCAGTAGTGATAGGAAGTTTATTTCTTTTGTTATTATAATCGAATTCAATAAACTCTGTCATATAACTCTATTATTTATATCTTTAATATCTAAGCAATCTTTTTTTGTAAAATTTCTTTTATTTTATTCCAAATTGATGAACTCTTTATGAGATTTTTATTCTTTTGGGAATCAGAATTCACATAGTATAAATAAACTAAGGGAATGGATTCTTTCTGTCTTTTTAATGAAAGGGTTTTTTTTAAATCTTGCTCTTTTTTTGTTTTTAAAGTAAATTCTATATATAAAAATTTTTTACTAAATAATCTTATAGTTAATCTTCCACCCAAAATTCTTATAGTTTCTTTGATAATCTTCCATTGAATCCATAATCCTTCTTGATCTGGCAATTTTTCTCTTAAAATGGAATAGATTCGATTTACAACTTTTATATTTTTATTATATAAAAAAAATTTAAAATACACAATATTATCTTCATCTGAAACAACAACCAAATCAATATGCTGAAAGCTACCAAAGCCAGGAAAATCGATTAGTCGAATTATCAGAGAGTTTACTAATTCAAGACTTGTTTTAAGTGTTAGGTTGGGATCAATCTTAATGGTACTTGAAATAGAACTTTTACTTAACATGGCTTTTAAAAAGTCCACTAGATTAATTTCTACATAAGATTCTGGTTCTTCTAATGCTTCTAAACGGCTTAATTCTAAAATGTCGTTTAAATTTTTTTCTAATTCTTCTATATTAAAGATTAAATTTCTAGTTTGAGTAGCTGTGAGCTCATTAATGGGAAATTTATTTAGTGCTTCAATTAATTCTTTGATGGGAATTTTTAAAGCAGTTATAATATATGAAAAAATTTTGGTTTGTAGAATATCGAAAGATAAAAATTGCCCTTCTTGTTTTTGTATGTTTCTTTGTAATTCAATAATTTCAAATGAGATCATGAAAGCGGGAATTAATAAAATAAAAGTAACATCTATATGATATAAAAATCTTTCTCCTTTAAAATATCTCCAATCTATTAATGAATTTATAGAAAGGATCAATAGATAAATCAAAAATAATAATATAATCGTATTTCTCATATTAAATTTTTTAGGTAAATCTAAACTAATTAAATAAGAAGCATAAATAAATACAAGAATAAACAATAAAATCCATAAAGCATTGAGTAATTTTGAATAATATATATTAAAAAAAGCTGTAACAATAATTGATAAAGATATAAGAAATCCAGTAAAAATGTCTATATATTTTATTTGGTAATTACCAGTATAATACAAACTAAAAAATCGAATAAAAAAAATTGGTAAGAAAATTGGTAATGCTAAGGAAATACTGTAAAAGAATTTTGGAAAAAAGATAAAATCCATTATAATTTGATTACTTAGTAAATTACTTAAACCTGCAATGAGATAGAACAAAGATAAATATATATAATATGAATTATCTCTAAATTTGAAAAATAAGAAAACTAAAAAAAATCCTATACCTAATAAAAAGACAGAATTAGCAATAGATTTAAAGTTATTGTAATAGTATTTTTTGATTGCTTTTACTGTATCTAGTAGTTCTATTGGTTCGTATATTCCATTTGCTATAATACTCCTAAGATAAAATTTCATTGCTATAACATTTTTTTCTTGTATTAAATTCATTGGTAGATTCACTAAGAGAGAGCCACCGGGTATCTCTGGACCACTTCTTAATAATTGTTCATTGAAATATAATTCAAGGTTTCCATTGATACCAGAGATCAAAATGTAATATTGATTATTTTTATCTAATTTGATTTCTTTTCTTAACCATATGACATTGGATTTTGTATGAATGAATTTTTCAAAATCCCTTGGAGATTCAATTGTACTGAGATTCTCATCCAAAAGATCTATTTTTATATTTTCATCTTTATTATCTTTTAAAGTGATTTTCCAATTTGTTAATTCTTCTGCAATTAAATTTATAACGAATATAAATTGTAATAGGAAAAATATTAAAGTTCTCATGATAATTCCTTTAGTTCTGGGATTTGTACTTCAAATACTGTATAGAAATCCTGTTTAGATTCAAAATAAATTTGTCCGTTTAAAAGTTTTATTGACTCATAAACTAAGGCTAAACCTATTCCACTTCCTGGAATTTTCGTATTACCACGAATATATTTACTGAAAATTTTATTTTGAATCTCTTCTGGGATCCCTGTACCTTGATCATAAACCCGTATTTTTAAAAGATTTTCTTCAATAGAAATGGTTAATTCAACCGTTTCAACACTATATACGAGTGCATTTTTTAACAAATGAAATAATATCATTTTATAAAGTAGCACATCCATCCAAAAGGACATTTCTTTTGGTGGAAGATTGAGTGTGATTCTTTTTTTCTTTTGTTTGGTTGCTAATAATACATCATCAAGAATCTTCTTAGTTTCTTCGTAAATATTTGTTTTTACTGGTTGTAATATGTATTGATTCTTTTCAAGGAGATTTAATAGTTCGCCACTTTCAAGAAGATAATTCATTTCTGTTAGTGCAGATTCATTTTCTTTTTTTAGTATAATCGATTGTTTAATTTCATCAAATATAGTATGAAAATGATTCGATATATTATAAATTACATTTAATTTTTGTTTTTCTAATTTTCGTATTTCATCAACTTGGATGATTGATTTATATTTAAGGCTTAAAGCTTTCTCCGAAAGTGCTAAGGCTATAGAAATAAGAAAAATAGGATAACTAAAAACAAATAATCTTGGTGTATGTATAAAATCTAATGCAACTAAGATATCATTTAATAAAAATGGTATTAGTAAAATCAATCCATACATCAAATATTTAATTTGATTGTTATCGGAACTTCTTTTATCATAAAGTATTTTCATAGTAATGAGCGTAGAAAATAGAATATTAAGTAAATTTATATAAGTAATAACATGTAAGTAAATTGTTCTATAGATATAGGGAATCAAGAATCCCATAAGTGTTAAAATCATAGCTAAGATGGTATAATAAAAGATTATTTTATAATACTTTAATTCATGAATTTTCAACCATTCCTTTAAGAATGATAAGAATAACAAAGGTAAGGGAATTAATAATAATAATTCAATGATATAAGAAGTAATAAAATTACTAAAAAAATTGTATCGTTGTCCCCATATTATCATATGATAAAGAGCTAAAATAATGGTGAAGGAAGCAAAGAAAAAATTCGATTTTCTTTCTTGAGTATATAGTCCAAAGATAATAAAAAAAATAGATGAAAAGATATAAGTTAACGAAAAGGATAGAGCTAACATTTGAAATTTATATTTTTGATATAAAATGTGAGGTTTAAAATATAGTTTAGGTGTATCTGGTATCCCTGCAAACCAAAAGGTACCAAAGAGATGGATTGCTACTACATTGTTTTCTTGAACCAAGTTAGGTGGTATCATGTAAATTCTTCTTTCAGAAAAGTCTGGAATTTTAGAATTAAAGTTTCCCGTAAAACCAATTAATGCCCCATTCCAATATACTTCATCAATTTCTTTTATAAATCCAAGGTCTAAAATCAATTCATTAGGAATCTTAGAAAATCTTATATCACACCTTAACCAAATTTCACCTTTATAATTTTTTAATTCTTTTATACTATACCATGTGAAAGGAACATTGATAAACTTCCAACCAGATATATCTAGCTCTGGATCAGAAGCGATACTTCCGCCACCTTTAAAATAGTTCCATTTTCCATTTAATGGAAATACATCATGATTAAAATCATGAATATAAAATTCACATTTTCCGTATAGAGAAGACAAATTAAAAAAAATAAAAAATAATAAAAACAAAATGGTTTTAAAAAAAATGAATATTGATTGAATTTTTGAACTTATCGGGATTTTATTTTGAAGTTTAAAATTTATTTGTTTCATAAAAATTCAATTATAAATATTATCGAACTACTTATGATAGTTATGAAATCTACCTGTTGGCTTTTTATAATCTCCCGGTCTAATTCGTTCATAATAGTCTAAGCTTTGAATAATATGATTTAAATTATGAAGTCGCCAATCTGGTAAAATCTTTTCCTTTATTTTTTCTTGAATAATACAACCTAAGGTATCTGGTAGATGTTCACAATTTTTAAATTTACACGTTCCTAAGAATTCTTTCCACTCTGGATATGATTCATAAATTTGCTTTTTAGTAAGATGGGATAAACCCCATTCTTTTACCCCAGGTGTATCAATCAGAACTAACTCTTTATTTGATTTTAAAGGAATTAATACCGAAGAGGTGGTTGTGTGCCTTCCTTTCCCCGTAGTTTTGCTGATTTCACTAGTTTTTTGTATTTCTTGACCAAAAATTTTATTTGTTAATGTGGATTTTCCAGTTCCTGATTGTCCTGTAATTAAAATTGTACCAGATTGAAATTGTTCAGTAAATTCCTTTAATGCTGGCAAATGGTAAGATAGATTCAATTTTTCTAAAATTTGAATTAAGGGTAAGCGATTCGATGGTTCTAACAAATTATCCCAAAAGGTATATTTTACAATTTTAAGATAATATAAACTTTGAGAAAGAATTTTATGGTCTTCTTCATCGGAAGGATTTAATAAATCACATTTTGAAAAAAAGATGATGGGTTCAATGTTTTCTGAAAAACAAGCAATTAAAAATCGATCGATAAATCCAGTTCTTAAAATAGGATTTTTTAAACTTACAATTACCATGGCATAGTCTAAGTTCGAACCAAGGGAATGGATCTCTGTAGGGGAAGAACGAATTAACATATTCTTTCTGGGTAAAATTTCAGTGATTAGTATTTCTTTTTCTTGTTTTTCATTACTATCGTGGGTAGTTTGAATTTCTTCTCCTAAAACAAAATCACCCACACATCCTGGATTTCTATAGGGTATACCAGAGGGATGTTCATTTTCCATTAGACGAAATTTACCACGTAAAATCCCTAAGTATGTTTTTTGATAATCTTCAGTGAAAAGGTAGTAAAGATTACCATGAATTTTTTGAATCCTATATTTCTGCATAAACCTTTTTAATTTTTTCTTTAGTTTAATCGATAATTTTCACAAAAAAAATGTTTGATTTAAAAATATTTTTAATTCATTATGAAGTAGAATGAAAAAACTTATATATAAAATCAATAATTTTTTAGATGAAATTAAAGCCAAGTACAAAGAAAAAGAGCAAAGACAAGATTATCGAGCAAAAAGAAGAATTGATTATTTCAGAAGAAGTATTATTAAACATAAAAGCATTAACGATGTAATTATTCATACCATCAATTTTTTAAAAGATTTTCTTTTAACCGAAGAAGTTGGGTTTTATTATTGGAATGAAGAAGTAGGTCATTTTGTTGACTATAATCACGATAAAGAATCAGAGCGTATTCAAATTTTTGATCCCTTTATCATTGCGCTTTCAGAGTATGATTTAATCTTTTTAAAGAGAAATATAGATTTTATAAGGAATGAAGAACATAAAAGGATTATCTTAAGTTTTATGGAAAGAAAAAATGCAAATATTTTAATACCTTTAATTTTAAATGAATCTATCTTAGGATTTATCTATGCAAATACACCAAAATATATTATTATTTCTGATTATTTTATGTTAGATGAATTACGTTATTTTGTGATCATTACTTTATCCAATTCCATAACCTACACACGTTTGCAATTATTATTAAAAAGTTTGGAAGAAAGATCGGAAGAGCGTCG
>JBEQAN010000036.1:0-8531 GCA_041640315.1 Leptospiraceae bacterium | reverse complement strand
TTCTACGAACAGTAACTACTGGTGCTAAAATTTTTGGCTACCCAAATGGTGAAAAATTTCCCTATATACCCTTTCATTATAACATACAAAAAGTTCAAAACCTAATTGATTGGTTTTCTATTGAAAAATTATGGATTTATAATATGTTAAAATATAGAAAAGATATTGAATCAGGTTTATCAATTTTAGAAAAAAATCCAGAAGAAGTTGGATTAATCAAAATCAATTCCCTATTATATACTACCGAAAAATAATGAAAAAAATTTATTTATTTTTTTTATATTTAATCTTTCCTTTAATACCATTGGAGTCAAATCCAATTTCAACCCTTAGCTTTGCTGTTGTTGGCGATATTATGAACCATGAATTACAAATAAAAACAGCATACAATAAAGAATGTAATTGTTGGGATTATAAATTTTGTTTTGAAAAGGTAAAACCATACTTAGAATCAGTAGATATTGCCATAGGAAATTTAGAAACTACGTTACCCGGAGATCCCAATCTATATAGTGGTTATCCACAATTTGGTGCACCTGATGAATTGTTAGAAGCTTTGAAATGGTCTGGTTTTGATATCTTAACCTTAGCAAATAATCATAGTGTTGATAAATCTTTAATGGGTTTAATTCGAACAAGAAAAATTGTAGAAGAAAAAGGCTTAATCCCACTCGGAACTTATTATAACGAAGAACATCAAAAATCAAATTCTATTGTATTATTAGAAAAAAATCATATTAAACTTGCATTTTTGAATTTTACTTATGGCACCAATGGACTTGCTGTTCCATACCCTGCAAGAATCGATGAGATTGATTTAAACTATCTTAGAAAACAAATTGCTAAGGCTCATAAGCTTCAACCCGATGTGATCATTTTACTTCTTCATTATGGAACTGAATATCAAACGGAACCAGATATATATCAAAGATATATTGTCAATATTGTTTTAAAGGAAGGTGTTGACATTGTTTTAGGCGGTCATCCCCATGTAGTTCAACCTTTCGAACTTTTACAAATACAGGACAAATATGGTATAAAAAAAGAACGTTTAGTTGTATGGTCTCTCGGCAACTTCGTTTCGAATCAATTACGTATAAATACTGATGGGGGAATGATCTTTTTATTTAAACTAAATAAAATAGAAAATAAGATTTTTATCAGGGATTTAGACTATATCCCTGTTTATGTGGATTTCAATGAAAAACATTATATTTTACCCATTCATGAGTATATATATTTGAATTCCATAAAAGAACCACAGAAATTTGTATATGGTAATATAAAATGGAACGATCAAGAGTATTATATTTATTTTAAAAACAATAATGTAACAAAAAAAAATCAAATGGTATTATTTCTACAAAATATTATAAAAATTACCAATGTAATGCCCAAAAAATTAGAAATAAAAAAATATGATTAAAATCTACTTCGAAGGAGACTTATTTTTTAATGATTTAAAAAAAGATATCCTACATGCAAAAAAATATATTTTTATAGAATTTTATATATTTCAATATGAAGTTATTGGAAAAGAAATTCTTAATCTATTAATTAAAAAGAATCTAAAAGATAAAATCACTATAAAAATATTTGTTGATGGCATAGGATCGAGAGATTACATTAATCAAATTAATGAACAAATCCAACATACAAATATTGAGCTATGTATCTACAAACCATTTCATTTTAAGTTACTTCTAAGGTCTGGGTATCACAGAAGAAATCATCGAAAATTAATCTTAATTGATGATCATATTCTATATACTGGCGGGATGAATATCAAAGATGTTATGTCAAGAAGAGTGATGGGGGATAGTCGTTGGCGCGATACAATGATAAGAATTGAAAATCAAAGTAATATTGAAATTAGAAGAATTTTTTTTCAATGTAAATTTGATTTTCTGGGATTATGGAGAATTAGTAAACGCGGTTATTATTTTTTACCTAAGTTGATTCCCATTTTGCCTTCTTTAAATAAAAATAAGAATTTTTATGTTTTTTCTTCTATTAACAAAAAAAGAAGAAGAATTTTTAGAAAATTCTATTATGATTTCATTAATTCAGCAGAAAAATTTCTCTATATTGCAACACCATACTTTGTACCACCTCTCAAATTAATTCGACTTTTAAAACAAAAAGCAGAAAAGGGAGTAGATATTAAAATTCTTACAGCCGGGAATACTGATGTATGGTGGGCAAGACAAGCAGGTCGTGCAACTTATACCACTTTGCTAAAATCAAATGTAAAAATTTATGAATTCGAAACAAGAATTTTTCATGCAAAACAAACCTTAAGTGAAAAAGGATTAATCTTAGGATCCTCTAATATAGATTATAGAAGTTTTTTACATAATTTGGAAATAGATTTTTTTATTTCTGATGAAAAACTTGTCAATAAATCATTAAAACAGTTTACAGAAGATCTAAAAGAAAGTAAAGAAATTCAATTAGAAGAATGGATAAAAAGGAGCGTAATAGAAAAAATCACAGAAAATTTAAGCTATGCTTATAGATATTATTTATAAAAAATAAGGCATTGAACATGCCTTATTTAGAAATTACATTTTCTAAAATTTCTCTTGCACAAACGCGAAGTGCCATTACTTCTTCTGCACCTTCAAATATAGAAAATACTCTGGCATCTACAAAATATCTTGATACGGGATATTCTTCTGCATATCCCATACCACCATGAATTTGCATTGCTTCTCTCGTCACCCATTCTGAAATTTTAGAGGAATAAAATTTTACGAGGGTGGCTTCCATATTTCCTTTACCTTCATCCATCATTCTTGCTACTTCATATGAATATTGTCTCGAAGCTTGTGTTAGAATTGCCATTCGCGCTAATTTCCATCTTGTTAATTGATATTCTTTGATTTCTTTTCCAAATACTTTTCTTTCTTGTGAATATCGATTTGCTGCTTCTAAGGCTGCTTGCATTACACCGGTTGCTCTTGCTGCGGTTTGAACTCGTCCACCTGCAAATCCAGCCATTTGTAAATAGAAACCTTTACCACGACCTTCTTCTCCCCCAATAAGATTTTCATCGGGAACATACCAATTTTCAAAGCTTACTTCAAAACTATGCATACCTCTATAACCAATGGTAGGAATTGCAGAACCAGTAATCACACCTTTGATGCCTTTTTCTTCTTTAGTAAAGTGAAATTTATGCTCTTTCGATCGGGGTTTTTCTGCAAGTAGTATTGATAAACCTCTATGGGCTAAACTTGGATCTTTTTCTGTTCTTGCAAGCACAAGTAAAGTATCAGCATATCCAGCAAAAGTACACCAAGTTTTTACTCCATTGATTACCCATCCACCATCCACTTTATCCGCAGCAACCTTCATATTTGCAACATCACTTCCAAAATTAGGTTCTGTTACAGCAACAGCAACCATCTTCTCTCCCGATGCAATCATAGGTAGCCATTTTTGTTTTTGTTCTTCTGTACCCCCTTTTAAAAGAGCTTTTGATAATATTTCTGGTCTTGTAATTAAGGAACCAGCAATTCCCAAACTACCTCGCGAAAGCTCCTCTGTTACGATCATCATTCCGAGATTGCCAAATGTATCTAAAAATCCACCGTATTGTTCTGGAATTGATAAACCAAAAGCACCATTTTCTATTAATACATTTAAAATTTCATCTGGAACAAAATCATCATTGCGATGAACATGTTCTGCATGGGGGTATACAATTTCTTCTGCAATTTTTCTATAAGTAGAACGGATATCATCAAAATCATCTGTTGCAAACTTTCCATAATTTCCTTTTAATACTTCGTAGGCAACCCTATCATATAAATCTTTACTAAGTAAATACTGAACTTCTTTGTTAAGTTCCGAAGAAAATAATTCATTTAATTCTTCTGTAGTAACATTATATTCATCCATTCTTGAAGCAAGTTCCGTCCTAAAACGATGAAATGCTTCTCCTAAGAAGATTGCAGCCATATTTTTTTCTAATTCGGTATGGTTTTCTGCATATTTAATGAAATGATCTGCGATATATTTCTCCGCCACACAAAAAGCAAGATTATAATAAATATATTGATTCTCATCCATTTTTGGAATGGATAATTTCCCATTTTGCTCTACATTCTTAGCCAATCGTTCTATGATTCGGTTAAGTTGATCGTCATAAATTTTCTTAAGTTTTTGGATTGTGTCCACTACTGCCATAATGGTTAATTTTTTCTATTAGATTTTACTTGACTACAATTTTTTAATATATGAATTACTAAAATTCTTTTTAAGAAAAATTCAATATCAAATTATTGTTTGAACTTATAAATTTTACAATTGTTGTTTTACTTGTCATTGAGTTAATTTAGAACTAATTTTATAGTATCTAAATTTAAACATTTTTTACAACTCATATTGATATTTTTTTAATTCATTGTCAAGTTGTTCTTTCCAACGAAGATTTTGTTTTTCTAATTCTTTTAAGATCGCAAAGAAATCTTGTTCTTTTCCTTTCATTTCGGGTGTTTGTTTTAAATTTTTTTTATACTTAAAATCTAATAAAACATTACAAGGATTTAAATGGAAATTCAAAGTATAAAGATCATCTTCATATAAATGGGGGAAAGGTAAATAGAATAAAACTTCTTCATCTTTTTTTAAATTGATTTTATTAAATGATTCAAAATACTTGATATAATAATCAATTTTAATTTTTCTATCCTCTGGATTGTTTGGTTTTACAAAAAAATTTTTGAACCACTTAGAAGATTCTACAAAATAAAGTATGGGCTTTTTTGGTATAGTATACCAAAATAAAGGTTTATCATAAAATTCATAACTATACAAATTTATAAGTTCTTTTATAGAAATAGGCTTAAATGTTTCTTTAGAACCTAAAATTATAATTTTATCGCGAGAGATTGTCAATATATCATTTCCAATATTCTTAATATAGATTCTAATCCATAGGAAATGAAATTCTAGTAGTTCTAAATCTGAACTATAGAAACCTTGATAGGGTACAAAAGGCATTTGAAGAGGGGTATTTACTATGATTTGATATTCAAAACATTCATTTTGATTTTTTATAAATAATAATTTACCTTCAAAATCGGCTTTGATGGGATCTGTAGTCTGAAATTCTTGGATCAAATACTGAAAGGGAGCGGAACAAAAAGATGCTAATAAAGGGATTCCATATAAGAATCCCTTTATAACGAATTTTAAAAATCTATGCAAAATCAACGGATGGTGCGTTCCAAACTCTAGAGCGTGTAAGATCAATAAAAATTAAATCATCTTCGATTCTTAGATCTCTATACCCCGCTAAATATGTAACAAGACTTATACTATCTGGTTTACATTTAAAGGATTTGCATAACTGAGATAATTTCATTTTTCCACCATTTTCTTTTACCATTTTATAGATTTCTCCAGCAAACTGTTGAATTACTGGACCGATATAAATATTGGTTCGAATAATAGCTTTTTTCTCGATTTGACGAATCCTTTCTCTTGTTAAATCTAAATCAGAACCAACGCTTTCGAGGGTTTTCTTTTCTAATGCGCGATTCGATATGATATAAAATTCACGTTGAGTTAAGAATTCCTTCATTTTTGGAAGAATATCATCCATTTTTAAATCTAAATTCCTATTGGGGAATTTATTAAGGTATTGATTTTCAAATTCGTCAAGATCAATACCATGTTCTTTCAATAATTCTCTTAAAAGATTTTCGCTAATTTCTCCATAATTTTTAATTGCTAAACGTCCTTCTCTACCTAACTGTAAAAATTCTTTTAGATTTGATACATGAGCATTTTGATAGGCTTTATTTAATTTTACATCATCTGTTAAAACGCCCATAGAATGTTTTTCTAAATCTAAAGGTTCTTTCGTTTCTTCTGGAACGATACCAAATTTTTCTAGTTTTCGTAAAAAGGATTTATAAATCGCATTTCCAGGCCAATTAATAGAACGTATTTCTTCGAGGGTTAAGGTTTTTAAATCTTTTAGTTTTGTTCTACCAGTCTTATAACAATATTCCAATAAGGCATGATAAGAACCTCTAAACACTCGCTCTATGGGAGTTTCCCATTCAATCTCTTTTAATTGTATAGGCTCAACTCTTGTAGGTACCTCTGGGTTGTTTATTTTTTCTAAGATAATTTCCATTTTTTTATTTCCAATACCCCTTATATTTTTTAAACTATTGATATGATCTTTTAATTCGTCAACATAGATTAATCCTTTTCGATTTGCATATTCTCTTACTAAAAGAAATTTTCTTTCTCCAAAAACTTCATTGATAAAATATCTTTTTTCCGTAGTTTCAGTTTTTGTTTTTTTACCCATAGCGACACCTCATATTCATCATGATCTTAGAATAAATTATTTATAAACAAAAAAAAATATTTCTTTTTTAAGTCAATAAAAAAAACATTTTTTTATTTTATATATTCCATTTTTTTAAAAATTAGTTATATTTTTAAGAATAATATTTTTTTAAAAACCTTTCCTTCATTATTCTAAAAAATTAATTTTTGGATAAAAAATTTTTATTTAAAAAAATACATATTTATAAAGTTTTTTGTATTTTTGATAATAATGTTACGTTTTTTTCATTAAAAAACTTCTATTTAGAAAAAAGACAAATAATTTTTCTTATTATTAGGTTACCTTTATTTTGTTCAAAAAAATAGTTCCTGTATGTTTTTATAGAATTTTTATAATTGTATGTGATTGAAGTGTTCATTAATTTTTACCAAAGAACAATAATCTTCTTCGGATAATCCAGCATTCATCCCCGCATTATAAATAGATTTTAAACTCATTGTTAATGGCATAAAAACCTGATAGTTGATTGCTTGTTTTAGGGCATGATTAAGATCTTTATTCATATTTTTTAATGAGAAATGAGTAGAAAAATCACGATTTTTTACAGCATTCATTTTAAAATTCAGAAGAGGAGAATTTGCAGCAGAGTTTTTTAAAATTTCAAATAAAACATCAAAATCTACCCCTTGTTTTTTTGCTAACATAAAACCTTCTAAATATATTTGGTAGAGTCCAGCCTGAATCATATTTAGAGCAATCTTTGCTCTTTGACCATAAGAAACAGGTCCACATTGGATGGTTAATTTTCCACAAGTTTCAAAAACATCTTTACCAGCTTCATAATCTTCTTCTGTTCCACCCATCATGTATAAAATTTGCCCTTCTAAAGCCGCGTTCTTACTACCCGTCATGGGAGCATCAAAAAAACGAAAATTTCTTTTTTGTGCTTCTTCGTATATTCTTAGCGTTAACTCTGGTGAGGTAGTTCCCGTATCAATCACTACTTTTGGTTTTGCATTTAAGAAATCAGAACTAAAAAATATACTTTCAACTACTGAATCCTCTGTTAAACATAAGACTGTAATATCTGTGTGTTCTACTGCCTCTTTTAATGAATTTGTAATGATTGTTTTAGAATTTTTAAGATCTTGAATTTTCTCTAATGTACGATTATATAGCTTCAAATGATAACCTTTTTTTTGCAAGTTTATAGCCATTCCACGCCCCATAATACCAACGCCAATGATACTAATTGTCTTCATACTTACTTTATTTCTTATTGATTTAGATTATCAAGTATATTTTAATAAATTTTTTTATTAAATTTTTATATAATTCTTTATAATGTATCTTACAAATGGTATGGATGCTGTAAAAGCGGGAGAGACTGCATTAAGAATATGAATAGAATGTTCTTCCTGTTCAATTACGAAGTCCTGAACTAGTTCATTTGTTTTTGTATTTATCAACTGAGCTCTTATTCCTGGTTTTGACCATTCTCGAAAACCAGAAAAATCAATTTCTTCTACAAGTTTGCTTGCCATTTGAAGGAAAATTTTCTTTGAATACTTTTTCATTTCTTCTATAGCAAAATTACGAAAAGAGAAGCTATTTTTTAAAAACAACTCTGCTTCTTTAGTTAGAATCGAAAAGAATTCAGATAAATTGAAATTTTTCAAGCCTTTATAATGTTCTCTCCAGAATGCGGGGATAGCAGTAGGTCCTAGTTTTAGACTGCCATCTACCGAAACAGTAAAATGAACTCCCAAAAAGGGATATTTTAAATCTGGTACAGGATAAATATTTACATGGATGGGGAAGTCTTTTTTTGTATATTTTAAATATAATCCTTTAAAAGGAAGAATTGCATAATTCTTCGATAATCCAAAATCCTTAGCAATTTTATCAGCATAAAGTCCAGCACAATTAATAATAGTTTTCGCATAAATTTTAAAATTTTTTGTTAATATATAGCCATGTTCCCTTTTTATATAAGGTTCTTGAAATAAAAATTGTACATGATTTTTTATTAAATTTGTTTTTAAATGAAAACAGATTTCTACAGGATCGATGGTAGCAGTTAATGGAGAAAATAAAGCATTTTGAAAGGTTTTTGCCTTAGGTTCAATTTCTTTTAATTCTTTTTCGTCGATAATTTTAACGGGAACTTGATTGTTTTTTGCTCTTTTTTCTAATTCATAGATTCTTTGAAGTT
>JBEQAN010000035.1:0-8664 GCA_041640315.1 Leptospiraceae bacterium | reverse complement strand
AAGAGGTTTTAATTACTTTATATCTATTACCAGTAGCCACTGGTTTTCTATATACCGCTTCTCCGAGATTCTTTAATTCTTACTTTGCAAAAGAATTGGAGATCTATTTAACAATTTTATGGTTAGTTTTGTTATTTTCTTTTGCTCTATTACAAAATATGAAATTTTTTATCCTTACAAAATTTGTATATTTACTTCAAATCTTTATATTTGTTTTTTTGCGATTTTTATATAGAAAGTTTGGAAATCCTTTATTTTCTCCTTTTATATTCGTTTCTTTATTAAGTGGTTTAGTAGGAGTATTATTTCAAATTCTATATGTATTTTGGAATTTAACGATTTTTTATAATTATTATTATGTATTATATTATTATGCTATGTTTTGGATATTGCTTTTTGGTGTGGGTACTAAGTTTTTTCCTATGTTAACTTTAACTGTCCCTTTATCAGAAAATCGTAAATATCAAATTCTCTCAAGAAATTTATATAATTCTCATACTTTTTGGACCGTTTTTTCTTTAATATTTTTAATTACATTTATTTTGGAAGCCACGGAATATTTAAAAATTGCTTTATGGTTAAGAGCTCTATTAGTTTTATTTTTAGCTCATGAAACATGGTATGTTTTTTTCCCTTCTCAAAGAAAGGGAATTTATACGTTTTTTATAAAATTAAATTTATACACAATTATAATTGGACACTTTTTGTTTCCATTATTCGTTGAATTTAGGCAACATCTGTATCATACGATATTTGTAGGAGGATATTTAGGTTTAGTTTTAATGGTAATGGGAAGAGTAATAATTTCTCATGAAAAATTAGATTTAAATCTTGAAGTAAAATCAAGGTTCTTATCGATAATCTTTTCCTTAATTTATTTAGCTTTATGGACAAGAATAACCGCTCAATTCGTTAGAACTTATGAAAATCATTTAAGTTATGCAAGTTTAACTGCTATTTTAGGTATATTGATGTTTATATATTTTTTTATAAAGAAACTTCAACAAAAGTATTTTCTTAAAAGTTAAAAGATATTTGTAAGCCTATTTCTTTTGGTTGTGGGGTTAAATAAAATTCATATTGAATGATATCATAAATATGATAACTGTAAATAATGATAGCTGCTCCTAGTCCAAGAGTGTATAGGTTTTTGTATTCATTATAGTTATTTATTTTATTTTGAATATTCGTTGTCTGATAAATATAATAAAATATTCCAAGGGTTGCTTGGGAAGGATTGAAAAGATTAGTTATGCTATAATTTTTGATCAAATTATTATATCGTTTTTCGTATTTTAATGCTTGATTGTAATTAAAACCAGCAATTACCATAGAACCGATAAATCCCCATTGTAATATATTTCCTTTATGATGTTCATTTCTTTCTTTTTGAACTAATCCGGGCATAAGGTATGACCATTTAATTTTGATTTTTGATTCTTCGATTTCCTCGAAATCTTTTATGATTAATGCGGATTCAATTTCCGTTGTTTTCTTGTCCGAGTTTTTGATGATAATATTATATTCTCCTTCTTTTAAGGATATGGGTGAGACATTAATTTTTAATCTATTTGTATCGATTTGTTTAAATTCTACTGGAATTAATTCCTTACTATCTTTTTTTTTAATAAAAATCTGGGTGGAATCTGTTAATCCATTTACTGAAAGTTGAAATTCCTCTTTTTCTTTATTAGATTCTATTGTTTTTTTTTCTATGTAGGTAACAATGGGAGTGGGAATTTCATAGACTTCAAATTCTTTCCAATCAGTATATAAAAAAAGTTTATTAAATTTATTGATTAAACCAAGACGTTTTTTATATACACCGGGTAAAATGGAAATTTCCAACTCATTTTTTTCTGTTTCTATAATATAAACTGGATTATTATTTAAATCGTAAATTTCAAGTCTATATTTTAAAATCCCTTCAATTGCAGTCCAAGATTCTTTATAGGTTACTTTTTTAGATTCAATAAAAACATTTTGATTTCTAACTTCACTTTGAAATTGTTCTTCTAATTGAGGTTTAGATGTTTCTTGTGCAAATAAATTGGTCATAAACATTATAAAAAGTAAAGCTAAAATTTTTATTATTTTCATGTATTTACTCCGCAAGGATCTTTCTTGGAGTTAAAAATTCTGGTTTTTGTTCAATTTTATATTCTAAGATAAATCTTATATTTTCTGGATCACTTCTAAATTCTTTGTCAAGTATATTTTTTAAACTATAAATTTTTAAATCATAGATTCCAATTCCCAAATCATTTAAGGAAGTTAAATTTATGAAATTCTTATTGATTTTATTTTGTATAATTAAATTCCCATTCTTATAAAGTTCTATGGCATAAGAGTCTGCATACTTTGTTGGCTCCCATTGTATTAGCAATTGATCTTTTTGTATTAAATTAATAGTGATATTGTTTTGAGGAGTGGTGAATTTTATTTTTTCTGGTAAGTAATAAAAATAAAAATTTCCAACCTTTTCTGTAATTTTGGATTTTGTATCCCTATTCCAAAGTTCTACTTTCCAATAATACATGCCTTCTTTCTTTAGTAAATTTGGTTCAATAAAAAAAGTATTTTCGGTTAATTCCTTAGAAAAAAGAACTTTTTTAAACCCTGCATCCTCTGAAATTGTTAGAAGAAACAACTGTTTTTCCATATTGGCATTCCACTTAAAAAGCAGCTTATCTTGAGAATTAAAATATATATCATTATTTTTGGGAGCAATTAATGTGATATCAATTTGATCTGAAATACTAAAATTGCCCGGATTAGAGGGGATATTGTCTTCATTGATAATTCTCCAATAATATTTTCCTACAGGTAATATGTTTTTCATGGAAAAAAAGTTTTGTGAAATGTTTTTTTGTGTTAATACGATTTCTTTAAATTCTAAATCTTTTGATATTTCTAAGGTTTGAATATTAGCTATATCATATTTCCATTTAAAAGTTATTCCTTCTTTTAGTGCATTAGCAAAAAATACTTCATTGAGGGGATAGATAAGAATTGCTGGTTTAAGTTTTTCTAATCTTTGTAATGTAAAACTTTGTACATCAGAGGGCAATATTGCATCTTCTATATTAGATTTAGAAACTACTTTCCAGTAATATATTTCTTTGTCTGAATCAATGTTTAAATTTAAATTTAAATTATTCACCATGGTTTCTATTTTCATTGGATTAGAAAAATTGATATCTTTATCTAACCATAATTCATATGAACTTGCTAAGTCCATTTTAGACCAAGAAAATGTAAGGGTAATGCTATCTTTTACATTAAAAATTTGTTTTGGTTGTGGTAAAAATAAATTAGGTTTTTCTTTTTTTATAATTCGAAAGTTTCTATAAGAAAAAATACTGGGATCTTGACCTTTTTCTATAATTTTCCAATAGTAAAAACCTTCTCTTAATGGAATAGCAAGACGGTTTTGAATAGGTCTTGAATATAAAACAGGACGAAAGAGTGGATTTAAGGCTATCCAAATTTCATATTTTTTTTCTGGATCACCTTGAAATTCAAATTGAATTAATTGTTCATTTTTGTCTATTAAAAAGGTTTGATTTTGTTCTGGAGTTATTAAAGTCAATGGAATACTTTGTTTTGTAATTTC
Organism: Leptospiraceae bacterium; assembly: GCA_041640315.1. GTDB lineage: Bacteria > Spirochaetota > Leptospiria > Leptospirales > Leptonemataceae > SKYB61. The sequence goes on along the minus strand of JBEQAN010000035.1, from coordinate 5,048 downwards.
ATTTTTATTTTTATCGAGGAGAGCAATTTCATTTTGTTTTATTTCTTGTTTTTGGTTGTCTTTTTTTAGGTTGGCTGTTCCTTCATTAATTTGAATTTTTAAGGACTCATTACTCTGTACTATTTGAGCTTTTGCTGATGTTAACTCTATTTCTGAATCTTTTGTTTGAATTACAACTTGTTTCTCTGTCGATGTTTTTGTATCCAAACTTCCATAATTAAAATTAATTTTCGTTTCATCTTCGCTAAAGTTGATTACAATAAAGGAATTTTCATTGATTGTAATTTCTGTCCCATCTTTTAAGATTATCGTTGCTTCTGAAAATTCTTCGGTTTTAATAGAATCCCCATTATAAATGGGATATTCATTTTTCACAAATTCCCAAAGAGATTGATTTTTTAATTTTCTTAGAGCTGTTCTTTTTTTATAGGCTACAACACCTACTGGTTCTCCTATACCTTCAAAAGATTTGTAAATATCTTTATATAGTAAATATGATAAGAGAAATATAACGATTAATGAAGCAACAAAAAATATCAAATCAATTTTTTTTGTGTTTAAGTTTATATAATATTCTTTGCTTTTTTGTTGCTTAATTTCTTTTGTTTCTATTGGATTATTTTTTACTACCATCTTTTTTAAGAATTTCGTATTTTTCTTCTTTATCTTCTCCGAAAATTTCTGAATCTTCGCTAATTTGTGGTTCCCAATCAATACCGACTAGTTTCCTTAATTCCTGTAAGGATTTTGGCCGAGTAGGATCATCTTTTCTTCCGAGTACACAATAAATAGTTTGTGGTTCACTTTTTCCTTTCACTTTAATTGCTGGCATTTTTACAACGTCGAAGATATCTTTAACTTTTTCGTATAAATCTTGCGATATTAAGATATCAGTTGCAAATGGTTTATTGAGTGCTTCAATACGAGAGGCTAAATTTACTGCATCCCCAATCACAGTAAATTCTAGTCGTTTCTCTGAACCGATTTGACCAGAAATTACTTCTCCATAATTGATACCACAGCCAAATTTCGCTACAGGATGATTATGTTCAATATTATATTTGTTAAATTCAATTAGTGCTTTACGCATCAATAAAGCGCCATTTACTGCATTTTCTGCATCATTTCCATAATGAGTCACTGCACCCCATGTTGCCATTACAGCGTCACCTATAAATTTATCAACAATTCCATGAGTTTTTTCTACACAATCTACCATGAGAGTAAAATAACGGTTTAAATATTCTACCACCTCTTCTGGTTTCATCTTTTCTGACATTGCAGTAAAACCTCTTAAATCCGAGAAAAATACAGCACATTCTTTTTTCTCACCACCTAATTTGATTTCACCTTTTAAAGCTTTTTCCGCTACTTCTTTATTGACAAATCTTCCAAAAGCATCTTTCATGCGTTCACGTTCTTCTAATCCTTTAACCATTTTATTGAATGAATAAGCAAGTAAACCAATTTCATCTCTACTTTTAGGTTTTACTCGAACACTATAATCTTCTTCTTCTACTCTTTCTGTTGCAATAGCAAGTTCTTTAATGGGTTGTGAGATACTTTTAGAAAAGAAATAGACTATGACAATTGCTATGACTAAAACAATTCCTAAGATATAAAAGTTTCTTCTTTGAGTTGCATATACGGGTTCAAATGCCTTTTTTGCTTCAGTAATAGAAAGTATACCGATGCTTGCGGTAGAGATTTTTCTAAATGCTCCAAGATAGTCCTTATTTTTATAATTAAATGTTGTAAGCCCATTATCTAATTTACTTTCAAGCATCATTTGGACAATAGGAATATCTTTTAAGTTAGGAGCTAATTGAACAATTTCAATATCTGGATAGATTAATACATTACCGTTTCTGTTTACAACAAAAGTCTTGGTATTTTCATCTACTGGTAAATCATTAATTAGTTTCTTGCCATTGATAAAAATTAATAACAATTCTCCAGGAGAATTTTTAATAGGTGCTATTAATAGTAAAATAGGTAGATTGAAATTAGGTGAAATATTGATGATATTATAAATTCCCGTTAAGGATAAAGATATATCATCCTTATAAATTGATATTGTTTTTTCGAAATCTTGAATAATAAGGGCATTTTGTTGCATTAAAATGTCATTTGTATACCATTTTGAAATTTTAAAATCATTATATATGGGTGAGATAGAAGCAATTGCAAGTATATAAGGATTTTCAAAAGAACTTAAACTTATAATGAATTGATTATTACTCATAGATTTTAAAATCAGGTCTGAATCAAAATAAAATTGATAAATCAAATCTTCTATTTTTTGAGATATAATATTCACTGTATTGGAGTTATTGGTTTGAATTTGAGTTTCTATATCCCTTTTAAAAAAGTAAGACGCAAAAAATATCATTAAAGACAGAGAAAAGGTAATTAACATGATTGTAATGGATAGCAATTTGGTTCTTATAGTTAATTTAGAAGGCTTAAATTCTTTTGTTTCTTTTTTTACATAAGGGCTGGAAATTGTGGTAATTTTTTTTGAAGGTTCTTCTTGTGTTTTTGTTTCTTGTGTGGTTTGAATTGTTTGAGTATTTTGAGTGGGTTCTCCAGAAGTGGCTTTTCTTTCTAAGGTTAATTCATTTTTTTCAAATTCATTTTTTAAATCTTCTTCTTTTTTTTCTTGTTTTTCTTGAATTTTATTGTTATCATCAACTTCTTTGCTTCGAAGGTCTTCTATTATTAGTGTAGTGTTTTCATTGGAAACAGAAGTCTCAAACGTAGTGGAAGAATCACTTGAAAGTGAATTATCATAATTAAGTGATTCAATTGACATTTGATCAATTTCGTTGTTGACTGCTTGTGGAGCAAATTCATCTTGGTTTTTTGTTTCTCCTTGAACTGTTATCTTACTCTGGTTTGGATGTTGAATCATGGAAATATTTTTTTTATAAAAACCATCATGGTTAATAGAGCTTTCTTCTATAAGTATATCAGATTTTGAGGATTCATAAATAAAATCATCTTTAACAGGATCAAAACCAACAAGTTCTACAATCTTTTCTTTTAGGTTTTGACAGTGTTGAGAAAATAAGAGCATTACGATTTCATTTCTTTGAATATAATCCCATAAGGTATCTAAATTATTTTCTAAACTAGAAGCAAATAAAACAATTATATTAAGGTTATGCTGTATACATTTTATACTAAAGTGTTCTAAATCTTTATCAAAATGTTTAACAATAAAAATAATTTTTTTTATTCCTTTGTTTTTTAATTTCGAAAAAAAATAATTTTTTTCAAAAGAATTTGTTTTGTGTAGCAAATGCTCTATACTATGGTCTATAAATTCAATATTATCAACATTTAGTTTATTCATAACTTAGTTTTACACTATATAATTTCGTATTTTGTAATAAAATTATTAATTGGTACTATTATAATTTAAATCTTGGAAAAAATCAATAAAAAATTTATGAAATTTATTACAATTATGTAGATTCATTTTTATTAAAAAAACTGATTTTTATTGCCATAAAAACGCATATAAAAAAATTGACATTGCGTATAAAAATAGTATGAATTTTGAAAGCATTTTTAATATAGCTATAATTGCACATGTCGATCATGGAAAAACTACGTTGGTGGATGGATTATTAAAAGCAACTGGACAATTAAAAAAAAATGATACAGAAAGAGTGCTCGATCACTTGGAATTAGAAAGAGAAAAAGGTATTACCATTAAAGCCAAAAATGCTTCTATTTTTTATAAAAATCATAAGATCAATATCATTGATACACCTGGCCATTCTGATTTTGGGGGGGAAGTAGAACGTGTTTTAGGAATGGCGGATGGAAGTTTATTATTAGTAGATGCAGTTGAAGGTCCAATGCCACAAACAAGATTTGTTCTTGCTAAAAGTTTGAAATTAGGGCATAGACCTATTGTAGTAATTAATAAAATTGATAGAGAATATTCAAATCCCGATAAGGTTTTAAACGATATATTTGACCTTTTTGATGAATTAGGTGCAACATCAGAACAGTTAGATTTTCCCGTCATATATGCATCTGCAAAGTTGAATTATGCTACAACAAAGTTAGAAGCTTATGGTCTTGAATTGAATAAGATTTTAGAACAATCAAATTCTTATACTTTAGAACCAATTCTAGATTTAATCGTTCAACATGTTCCTAACGCCTTTAATAAAGAAAAACTACATCAACCTCTACAAATGCAAATCATGAATCTTGATTACAATGACTATGTAGGGAGAATTGGTGTAGGAAGAATTTTTCAAGGAATTCTTAAAAAAGGGGATATTGTAGAAGTTTATAAAAATGATACCAATCAAATTGAAAGGGGGAAGGTCATTAAAATTTTTAGTTTTGAAGGTCTAAAGCAGGTTGAAATTGAAGAAGCCTACTGTGGCGATGTAGTGAGTATAGCTGGGATAGAAGAGATAAAAATAGGTGATACCATTGGAATTCCTGGTAGAGTAATTCCCGGACCAAGAATTGAAATTGAGGAACCCACAGTTTCCATGAATTTTCTTGTAAATGATTCCCCATTCTCTGGAAAAGAAGGAAAATTTATTACTTCTCGGCAATTAAGAGAACGATTATTAAAAGAAACACTAACAAATGTTTCTATAAGAGTTATTGAAGATCCAGAAAAAAAAGATCGTTTTGAGGTGCAAGGAAGAGGGGATCTCCAACTAGCACTTTTAGCAGAAACATTACGAAGAGAAGGTTTTGAATTACAAGTTTCTAAGCCAGAGGTAATCTTAAAAAAAGATTTGGAAACAAAAAAGGTTTTAGAACCTTATGAAATTCTAATTATTGATTTACCTGAAATTTATTCTGGAACTATTATTCAGGAATTGAATCGAAGACGTGGTGTAATGCAATCCATGGAGTCATTTCCCCATGGATATTGTAGAATTGAATATATCATTCCCACAAGAAGCCTTCTTGGATTTCGTAGTTTTTTAATCACAGAAAGTCGAGGTACTGCAGCGTTTTCTTCGAGATTCTCTCATTACGATACTTTTATTGGTAATGTTTCC
>JBEQAN010000034.1:0-8762 GCA_041640315.1 Leptospiraceae bacterium | reverse complement strand
AAATTAAATTTTTTCGAAAATACTTAAATTCTTCGGGGAGGGGTTCTTTCACTTTTAATACTATATCACTTTCATTCCATATTACTTCGGGATCTGATATAATCTCCGCTCCAGCTTTTTTAAAAAATTCGTCAGAATACTCTTCTATTTCGCATGCATGTTTTTGTATAAGAACTTTATGGCCACGTTGAACTAGTTCCTTTACTGTTTGGGGTGTAATAGGAATTCTATATTCATATTCTTTTACTTCCTTAGGGATGCCTAAAATCATGATTTATCCATCCTCTGTAAGGATTTAAATAGATGAAAGAATTTTTGTATAAAAAAATAACAAAATATCATATATATGTCAATTTTTTTTATTTAATAATTGAATTGAGTTGCATCATCAGATTTGCTCTGATGATGATTTAAAATTATAAATCTGGAAATAGATATTGAAGTTTTTTAATTTGTTGAGGATTTCTTTTTTCTTTTGATGTTATAATGGAACTATGGATAGAATTTTTATAAGGATTGGGTAAATTTACAACATCTTGTACAATGGACTTTAATAACTTTTTTGCATTCTCTGCATTAGCATGTAAATTCTCAATTACCATTTCCACACTTACCGCCTCTTCATCTTCTTTCCAACAATCATAATCAGTGGACATACAAACCATTTGATAAGAAATCTCTGCTTCTCTTGCAAGTTTCGCCTCTGGTAAAACACTCATATTGATTACATCAGCCCCCCAACTTCTATATAAATGTGACTCTGCTCTAGTGGAAAAAGCAGGTCCTTCCATACATATCAAAGTTTTGTCTTTGTGCATAGGGACGTTCAAAACATTTCTATGCTTATAAATCACCTCAGCAAGCACAGGAGAAAAGGGATCCGCAAACATAAAATGCGCAACTACACCATGTTCATAAAAAGTATGTGGACGTATCCCCTTTGTTCTATCTATGATTTGAGAAGGCAAAACAAAATCTCTCGGTTTTATTTCTTCTCTTAAAGAACCAACTGCAGAAAAGGCTATGATATGTTCTACCCCTAAGGATTTCATCGCTGCTATATTTGCTCGATAAGGAACTTCCGAAGGATTATAGATATGTCCTCTTCCATGTCTTGATAAAAAAGCAATTTCTATTTGATTGTATCTACCGATAAAAATCACATCTGAAGGTTTACCCCATGGTGTTTCGGGAAAATATTCCTTTATAATTTCAATCTCTTCTATTTCGTAAAATCCAGACCCACCAATCACACCTATTTTAATCGATGATGGATTCATAGTGCTAGCAATTTTTACACATTAATATCGTCATGTATTTTTTTATGTGTATTAAAAAATCTGAATAAATTTAAAAAATTATTTCAATCAAACAATAAAATATTTTACATTGAAATTTACAAAAAAAGAATTTGTTTAAAATTGTAGCATGAAATTACATGATCTTTATATAGAGAATCAGCCAGACGAAACTACTTGTGGTATTACCTGCCTACAAGCTATCTATCGATTTTATGATGAGAATCCACCTTCCTTAGAAACCTTACGAATCGAAGTAGAATGTTTACAAGAAGGTGGCACTTTAGCAGTCATGCTGGGGAATCATGCTTTACAAAAAGGCTATCATGTTACTATTTATACTTATAATTTACAAATTTTTGATCCTACCTGGTTTTTAAAAAAGAACATAAATCTTAAAGAAAAATTGATTCAACAACGAAATTGTAAAAAAGGAAATTCTAAATTACAACAAGCAACCGATGCATATTTAAAATTTTTAGATTATGGAGGAAAAATAAAATATACAGATTTAACACCAAAATTATTTCGTAAAATCTTTAATAGAGGTGTACCCATTATAACTGGACTAAGTTCCACTTATTTGTATAATGCTATGCGGGAAATATCTCCAAGTCCAACAGAAGTCAAAGAAGATGATATATGTGGAGAACCAGCAGGTCATTTTGTTGTGTTAGTAGGTTATGATGCTTCAAATAAAAGAATTATTGTAAAAGATCCTTATCCTTTACATCCAGGAAAAAAAAATATTACTTATAAAGTTCGTGTGGGGCGATTAATCAATTCCATTTTACTAGGAATCGTTACTTTTGATGCCAATTTACTGGTGATTGAAAAATGAGTATTTATGTCATTATAGATAAAAAGCAACATAAAGAAATTATTAAAGAAAAAAACGATCTCTATCAAGTGATAACCGCAAAGGAATACATAACAAACTCTCAATTTTTAGATGAAAAGAAAGCTTTTATCATTAATTTGTGTAGCTCATATAAATATCAATCAATTGGATATTATGTGAGCCTTCTTGCAGAGGCACGAAGTCATAAACCATTACCAGAGGTATTACAAATCCAAGACTTAAAATCTTTAAAAGTGTTAAGAAAAGTAGCAGATCAATGTAATGAACTAATAGAAAAAAGCTTAGCAACCATTACCTCAGATCATTTTGAACTCAGTGTTTATTTTGGGAAAAATTTAGCTTTAAGACATGAAAAACTATCAAAAGAACTTTTTTCTCTTTTAAAAATCCCATTATTTAAAGTCTACTTTTTAAAAAATCTTGGAAATAAAGCACAAAATGGAAAATGGAAAATTAAAAGCATACAACAATTAAAATTAGAAGATATTCCCCCGGATCATTATGAATTTTTAAATATTGCCTTAGAAGAATATGTCAATATTAAAAATAAATATCAAAAGAAGCTGAAGCAAACCCATTTCGATTTAGCAATTCTTATCAATCCAGAAGAGAAATCTCCCCCATCCAATGAAAAAGCTCTTTATAAATTTCAACTACTCGGAAAACGAATGGGATTTCATGTAGAATTTATATATCCCGATGATATCAACCGATTAGCAGAATTTGATGCTCTTTTTATTAGAGAAACCACTTCTGTAAATCATCATACGTATCAATTTTCTCGTCTTGCAGAAGCTATGGGACTTATTGTCATTGATGATCCCAATTCCATATTAAAATGTTCCAATAAAGTGTTTTTGGCAGAACTTCTAATTAAAAATAAAATTTCTATTCCTAAAACATATATTTTGTATAAATCGAATTTTTTAGAAATTTCAGATAAATTAAACTATCCTTGTGTTTTAAAACAACCCGACAGTGCCTTTTCTATGGGTGTTATTAAAGTAGACAACAAAGAAGAATTTATCAAGGAAGCAGAGAATCTTTTTAAAATTAGTGATTTATTACTGGCTCAAGAATTTATCTACACACAATATGACTGGCGTATTGGTATCTTGGATAAAAAACCCTTATTTGCATGTAAATATTATATGGCCAAAAATCATTGGCAGATCTATAACTGGAAAACTCAATCCCACAAAATAGAAGAAAAAGAAGGAAATTTCGACACTCTTCCTATTTATAAAGTACCTGATAAGGTTTTAGATATAGCCATAAAAGCATCCAGTTTAATTGGAAACGGACTTTATGGGGTTGATATTAAAGAAATTGATGGTGTTCCTTTTATAATAGAAATTAATGATAATCCCAATTTAGATGCGGGTATAGAAGATAGTTATGCAGGCAACGAACTTTACGAAACTATATTAAAATATTTTTATAATAAAATTCAACTATTAAAAAACCAATCATGAATCTATATCATCTATTTGAAGTTTATGGAATCGAAGCAGAATACATGATTGTCGATAAAGACACATTAAAAATTCTTCCAATCTCCGATTTGTTAATTAAACATTTCAATAACAATGTGATAATAAATGAGGTTGAATTGGGAACCATTGCTATTTCTAATGAAATTGTAAAACATGTAATTGAATTAAAAACCAATGGTCCTAAGAAAGATCTTTTAGATTTATATAAAGAATTTTATAAGATTATTTTACTATTAAATGAAATATTAGAAGACTATCAAGCCATATTAATGCCAACCGCAATGCATCCTTTTATGAAACCTCAACAAGAAACCTATTTATGGGAATACGATAATCAAGAAATATATTTTACATATGATAAAATTTTTAATTGCAAAGGTCATGGATGGTCAAATTTACAAAGTGTACATATCAACCTACCATTTTTTGATGAGGATGAATTTGTAAATTTACATAATGCCATAAGACTTATTTTGCCTTTAATTCCAGCTCTTTCCGCATCATCACCTTTTGTCGAAGGGAAGTTTCAATATTTAGATAGCCGTCTTTATTTTTACGAAAAGAACCAAGAAAAAATTCCCTCAATTACTGGTAAAGTCATCCCAGAGTGGACTTCATCCATAAAGAATTATTACGAAATGATTTTATATCCCATGTATAGAGACATCAAACCTTACGACGAAGAAAATATCTTACAAGAAGAGTGGTTAAATTCCAGAGGTGCTATTGCAAGATTTGAACGAAATACCATTGAAATTCGACTAATGGATATTCAAGAATGTCCCTTAATGGATTTTAGTTTAATTTTATTATGGATAAAACTCATTGGATATTTAATTAAAAATAATAAAATTATCAACTTAGAACTTGAATTATTATATTGGATTTACAAAAATGCAATCAAATATGGGACTTCTTTAGAATTACCACAACAATATTTACAACTTTGGGATATAAAACAAAACACGCTTTTTATTAAAGACTTTATTTTTGAAGTCTTAAATTTCATCGACTACCCAGAGAAATTTTTTCCTTATTTGAAGATTATATTAGAAAAAGGAAACCTATCAGAAAGAATATTAAAAAAAAAGAATTCCTGTTCTCTAATAGAAATTTATAAACAAATCATTGAATGTTTAAAACAAAATCAATATTTTTTATGAATCTTGTTATCACTTGTGAACATGGGGGAAATCACATTCCCAAGATTTTTGAACCATATCTTCGTATTCCTTCAGAGATTTTAAATTCTCACCTTGGTTATGACTTAGGTGCCTTAGATTTTTCTAAGCTGCTTTATCAATATTTAAAACCCAACTTTAATCTATTTTATTTAACTAATGAACAAACAAGGTTATTAATCGACTATAATCGTTCTTTAAACCATCCCCATCTTTTTTCCAAATACTCGAAATCATTACCTCCAGAGCATAAAAAAATTTTATTAGATAACTACCATGACTTTAGAACTAAAGTCATGAACTATGTAAAGAAATCCATCGATTCCCATCATCAAGTAATTCATCTATCGATTCATTCTTTTACTCCTATATGGAAAGGGAAAGAAAGAAAAACAGAAATTGGAATTCTATTTGATCCCAAAAAAAACGAAGAACTTCAACTTGCCTTAATTTTTCGTAAAAACATTCCCTTCTTATGTCATTTTAATTTACCCTATAGAGGAATATCTGATGGACATACCCAATCTTTAAGAAATCTCTTTTCCAAAAAATATCTTGGCATAGAAATAGAAATCAACCAAAAATTTATAAGAAAATCTTATTTTCCCAAAGAATTCAAAGAAAATCTCATTGAATCTATCTTGAAATCATTAAAAATTTATCATTCTCAAGAAAATAAAAATGAGAATGTGTAAAAAACTTTTAAACGATATTTTAATAATGAGATTTAAAATGAGCTTGTTAAGAAGTATGTTCTTTATAGCTTTTTTTTCATTCAATGCCCAATCATTTGAATCCATTAAAAAAGATATAGAGGGAGAATTACATCTTTTACGAGAATCAATAGAAAAACCAAATATGCAAAAATCTTTATACGATATACATTTTCGTGAATTTTATTATTATCTTCATAATCAAAATTTAGAACTTCAATGGAATGAACTTAAAAGAAATCAAAGGAATCATAATTTAAACTGGAGTTTTTTGATCCCTATCGAAGAACAGGCTATTTTACATTTCTCAGAAGCTAATACCTTATGGAAACAAAAAAAATACCGAGAAGCAATTTTTCTATGGAAATCCCTAAGTAAAAATCAAATTTATCCCAATATTGCCACTGAATCTATTAAAATCCTACAAGAAAAACTAAAACAACAAAAAACCTTCGAACTTTATTCCACTATAGATCCCTATTTTTTATATAACCTTAATAAAAACAAAACTTATATATTTTCTGATAAATACGGCACTAAAATTACGATGGATCATTATTGGTATTTTCCTTCTAATAATAAAGAATTAAATTATATTCAAAATGAATCAAAAACCACTGTAGTACAGGTTTATAATGAAAAAGCAAGTATATTATTATACTTACAAAAAATTAGAGAAAATCAAATCCAATCTGTAGATGAGATAATCTTATGGATGGATTGGTTATATTCTTGGAATCATAATACAAAATTACAATATCAATTTACAAGAACAAAGCTAACTGATAATATTTATAAAGTATCTTTCATTAAAGAAAATGATTTTACAGAATATTATGAAAAATATTTTCTACTTGAAAAAGCATTTATTTATATAAGAGTTTATATACGTAAAGATGGTATAGATTTCTTAAATAACATACAAATTAAAACAAGCTATGAATAAACTAATTAAAAAATTAAAAAAAAAGCAAATTCGATTATATTCTTTTGCAAGTAATTTTTTAGATGGCTTTTTACCACAAAATCATCCTTTAATAGTAAATACTAAATATAGACAACGTTTAAGAATTTATAATAGTATTAGTTTAATGATAATCTTACTAATTATTTCTTTTTTCATTTTTATTAGAAACACAAATAATATTATAATACTTATCATCTATTTGATTTTCACTTTAGTTTTCTTAGTTATCAATTATATTAACAAATTTAAATACTTTCAAATATTACTTTTAATTCTTTTATTATTTGGAATATTTATAAATTTTTATAATATTCTAAAAACAAATATATATCCCCCAATAAATCTTACAACTTTAATAACAACCATTATCATATTACATTTTGTGTATAATCGGTGGATTTCTTTACTTTACATCGTTATTTCAGTGAGCTTTATTTTTATATCCATATTTTATGTTGGCATCATAGGTTTAGATTTTAACATAATCGAATTTAGGTTACAATATTTTTATAATTTTGTTTTTACTTCTATTATTATTTGGTTTGTTTTAGAAATTTATGAACATTTTAGAGAAGAGCTTGAGCAGAGTTTAAAACATATCAATGAATCAAGAGAAAAAGATTTAGAGTTAGCAAGAGAAATTCAAAAACAATTTTATCCTGTAATACCAGAACGTTCTAATTATAAGATGGATTATTTAACAATTCCCTATGATAAAGTATCTGGTGATTACATTGACATCATTAATAAAAAAGATTACCATTGGATCATTCTTGGAGACGTAACTGGACATGGTTTACAATCCGCTATGCTCACAATGCAAATAAATACATTAATAAATTATCTTATTATTGAAAAAGAATATATCGATATGCAACAAATTTTTTTTGAATTGAATAATCATTATTATAAAATTTTAGAAAAATTACAAATAAAAAATTATGCTTCATTAATAATGGTAAAAGCATATGAAGATGGCAATGTGATTCTAACGGGAACGATCCATCATATCTATTTTTATAATCCCAAAGAAAACTATTTTAAACATTATCATCAATCTTCGCATTTATTAGGTCTATCAAATTTAAAAAGCAAATATGAAATTGATTTATTAAACATTAAACTTCAAAATAATGATATCTTATTTTTCTGTACGGATGGATTATCAGAAATATTTTTAAACCATAATCTCATAATAAACGAAAGCGAATTTGAAAGAATATTAAAATTGTATTTTAAAGAAAATGTGATTTCTAAAAATGAAATCAATTTAAAAAATCTACCCACTTTTATAAAAGAAATTCATCCAGAGATTTCCTTTCATGATGACGTCACAGCCTTTATTTTGCAATATAAAAAAGAAAAAAATTTTCGATGATAAAAATATCTTTTTTGTAAAAATCTTCAGTTTTGCTTTATTACTCTAATTTTCTTGACTTATGATAAATTTATAAAAAAATATTAATATTTATTAAGTATTACATGAAAGGAGTTCATTTATGAGTAATCAAAAATATCGAATCGAAAAAGATACGATGGGAGAAGTAGAAGTTCCTGCGGACAAATATTGGGGTGCACAAACACAACGTTCCTTAATGAATTTTAAAATTGGGAATGATCACTTTCCAAGAGAATTTATATGGGCATTTGGGATCATAAAAAAAGCTTCAGCAATTACCAATAAAGAGTTAGGTGTTTTAGATGCGAAAATAGCAGATTTAATCATTAAAGCAGCAGATGAAGTCATCGAAGGAAAATTGGATGAACATTTTCCATTAGTTATATGGCAAACAGGAAGTGGTACTCAATTTAACATGAATGTAAACGAAGTAATTTCCAATCGCGCAATTGAAATGGCGGGAGGTGTCTTAGGTTCCAAAACTCCTGTACATCCAAACGATCATGTTAATAAATCCCAAAGCTCTAATGACACATTTCCAACAGCAATGCATATAGCAACAGCAGAAAGGGTTGTAAATCATTTAATTCCCAGTATAAAAATTCTTCGAAATACCTTACATAAAAAATCAGAGGATTTTAAAGATATCATTAAAATTGGAAGAACCCATCTTATGGATGCAACCCCCTTAACCCTCGGACAAGAATTCTCTGGATATGTGGCTATGCTTGATTACGGTATTGAAAGATTAAACAAAGCTCTTGAAGATGTTTATAAATTAGCACTTGGAGGTACTGCTGTTGGAACTGGTATTAATGCTCATCCAGAATTTCCTGAACGTGTTGC
>JBEQAN010000033.1:0-8770 GCA_041640315.1 Leptospiraceae bacterium | reverse complement strand
CCAAGAGAGACAATATTATGATCTTCTATTTCTGGATGAACCCATTCTTTTTTACTCCAAATCCCAGAGGAATAAATAGAATTCCTACTTCTACCTTCCATCGAGGAACGTTCATCAAATAGATTCTTCCAGTATGTTGCAGATTTTTTTTGGAGGCATTTTATGTCATGAACAACATCTAGTAAACCGTTACATTGGGGACATCGAAACAGTACTTCATTAATATCGTATTGTTTTTTACAATCCATGCATTGTAAATAAGCATTATATTCTTGATAGTTCATAGTCTAACTAGCTATATACTTCTTCTTTATCTTCAGTTTTTAATCGGCCAAAGGAATATATACCTTTTTTATCTCTAGATTTTAAGTCAATTCCAGGATAAATTTTATTAATTTTTAAAAAAAACTTAATTCTTTCTTCTCCTAAATTATCAATAAAGTATTTCATGGATAATTCAAATTCCACATAGTGGATGGGACGATTATTTTGCATTAGAGCAACAATTCGAAAATAAGCGGGATGTCCTATCAATTCAGAACTTTGAATTGTATCCGCTTCATTCAAAACAATCATATTTTTAACATGGGGGGCTTTCCAGAGCACTTTATTTTTTGCAATAGGTTTAAGGGTAATTTCATATTCTTCTAAACCTTTTTCTTTTTCAAATATTAATTCAGCATGTAAGTCTTCAATTCCTTTCAATCTTAAAGGAATAGTGGCTGTGATGGAACCTATTGTGATAATTTTTCTTTTTAAATTGGGTTCTAGTACAATTTCTAATTGCGTACCTTCTTGTGGTGGAGGAGATTGAAGATCCATATAAATTTTGTATGATGGTATATAAATAAATAAATAAAATCCATACCCAAGAATTGCCATAACAATCATCAAAATTACAAAAAACAAAATATCTATATATAAGGGTATTATCATTTTTATTTTATTCGTTTTTTTAAAAACTCAATAGCTCTTTGCTTCGCTTCTTCTTCTGTCAGATTTGGATCTTTCTCAATTCTCCATAAAATTCGTATTAAGAAACTATCTGGATTCATCTTCTCAGTTAAATATCTAAATTTATACCTTGATACATCCTGTAAAAATAATTCCAAAGCTTGTTTGACTCTCGGAATATAATTTCCATAATAATGAATTTTTTCTATGTTTGCAGTTTGTGGATTTAATCGTACTTTTACAATACCTTCAAATTCCCAATCTTTAAAATTCATTTGTTCATAATATTCATTATAATATTTTAGTTGTACTCTATCCCCTTCAATATCTTTGATCTTTTCTATATCATTTACGAAAGAAATTTGTCGTATTTGATATTGATCTTTTGTTATAAGAACTCTAAAAGCTTCTTCTTCTAAAGCATCTTTAAAAAAGTATGGATCATCAGTTTCCACTGGATAAATGGGTTGTTCTTCTTGATCTAAAGTACTTTCCAAGCTATTATTAATATTTGTCTGAATTTGCTCTTGATGTTGAATTATATTTTTATTAAAACAATTTACAAAAAGAATTGATAAAATTATCATAAAAAAATTTATACTTGTTTTATTCATATTACGAACTTATTTTTATGCGTCAATAATAGCAAGTAATTTTTTTAAATTATCCGCATCATATGGATAAGAATAGACAGACGACGTAAAGTTTGGTTGTACTGGTGAATCTTGATAAAAAGGAATTTCTTTTATTTTATTCATCAATTTTTTTAAATATATATTGCCTTCTTCTTTTGATCTTCCAGAAAGAATTACTATCAATCTTCCATGCCCCATTCTGACTAAATAATCATGTTGATAAAGCGTAGAATTAATTGTGTCAATAAGATCCTTAAGAAAATTATCAATTACTTGTATAGAATTTACTGTAATCAACCTTTTTAAATTTTTTATTTTTAAATCTATAATAGAAAATGTTGTTTGATTTTGCTCCGCTTTTTTTATTTCTAGTTCTAATCGTTTTTTAAAGGGACTGAAGGTATCTTTAAATAATAATTCTCGTTCTTCTTTAATGATTAAATTCGTAACAAAAGGAGAAAGTAAAGTGGCAAAATATAATAAATACTCTTGTTCTTCTTGTTTTAAAGCTCGTAATTGTTTGTGAATAATAATAAAACCTACTAACCAATTTAAATGAACTAATGGAACAATAATAAAACGTTCCATTATGGATAAATCTTCTTCTGAATAGTTTTGTATAATTTCTTTATAATCTTTAAAATTTTGTATCTCATGAATCGTTGTTAAATTCGATATTAGACCCACTAAATCACTATTTATATCTAATTGAAATTTTTGAATTGTAGTATAAGTTAAATTTTTTCCCGCAAATATCTTATAATGACTTTTGTTAGGTTCAATGATTACAAAAGAAAACATGGTAACAGAAAATTGATTCTCTAAGAAATTGAGGATTTCATCATATACTTCATCTAAGGTTTTTTTGGATGACAATTCAACAATGAATTGAAAAATCTTATACGAAATTTCATTGAAATCTTTATACTTTTGAAACTGTTCTTTTAATTGTAATTGTTTTTTTAATTGCTTAATCTTGAATATAGCAATTCTTTTTAAAACCCTTAAAAACTCTAAATCATCCAATACATAATCTTTTTGTTCTAAGGGGTTGGATAAAAGAAAAATTGCATAGATCTGTTCAGCATCTTTAATGGGTAAAATCAGGCTAAAATCTTTTTCGATAGTATTTTGATTAAATAAATTTGTTTCCAATTTTTTTTCATCAAATAACTTTTTTAATTTTGAAATATACAAAATCTCTGAAGGAGAGACATTTTTTAATTCTTTTAATAATCCATCGTTTTTATCTATTGATATATTTACTTCTTGATATCCTATATTAAGAATGTAATGAAGTTCATTAAGTTGTTCCACATTTTCATTACTTAAGACTAAAATCGATCTTGTGCCTAATTGTTCTTGGATAAAAAAAGCAATCGATTCAAGGAGTTCAATGAATTCTTCTATGTCATCAAATTCTTCTATGGAATCAAAAATGGATAAATAATAATCAATTCTTCTTTGACTTGCCACATGAATATCATCTGGTAATGTAAGAATATCTTCTTCATCCTCTAAGATTTTTTGTTTTAATTCTTCTTTATCTAATTTTGGCTTTTTTTCTAATTCTTGAATTGCTTCTTTTTGCCAATCTTCAAATGGATCAATTTCTGTTGCTTGCGTTTGCAAACTTATCGCGGGATCTAACTCTTTTGGAGATTCCATCGGAAAATCAAATTTTGGGATCTGCAACTCATCATTTACATCAGATTTAATAGAATCTTCCAACTCATCTCTTAATTTTTTTGCTTTTAAAAAAAAACTTTTGGGCTGATTTATATACTTTTCTCTATATTCTTTTAATCTATGATATAATCCCTTTTTTTGTGTTTTTTGTAGAGCTACTAATCGTTCAAATAGTCCCATAATTCAATTTAGTTTTCTGGTGGATAAATTCCAAGGGTTTCAATCACTTTTTTATATAAATTAAAATACTCGGATTTACTAAATTCTTTAATGGTCTCTTCTGGAAGTTGATCAAATAATGTATCTAAGTATGCTATAATTTTTTTTAATTCTTCTTTTTTTATTCCAGTTTCTTTTTCTATATCATCTGCTAATTGTTCTCTGTGTTTTTTTTCTTCTTCAGTAATTCTTCTATCATCGAATTCATTGATTATTTCATTTAATTCCTCATCCGTTAAAGAGATGGTTTCTGTTTCTTCTTCAAAAATTGGTGATGGCATTTCAATGTTTTCAACTTCCTCTTCTACATCGAATAAATTAGATGAGGTATCATCCTCAATTTCTTCTATTAATTCTTCTGAAATTTCTTTTATATCTTCGTTCGAAATAATATTTTCTAATTCTTCTTGAGTTAAGGAAATGGAATCATCTTCTTCGATTTCAACTTGTGATAATGGAGGAACACTTAAATCATCTTCTTCAGATATAATTTCTTTTGCCAATTCATCATCATTAATTTTTAGTTCTTTATCTATATTTTGTTCAACACTTTCTCCTAAATCAAAATCTACATCATCTTTTAAAATGCTATCAAGTTCATCTTCTGATAATTGAATTGGTTCATCTTCGAAATCTTCTTTATCTGAAATATATTCTTCTATTTCTTCTCTTTTTGTTTCGCCTTTTAATAGTTCCTCTTGAGGTTGCTCTATGTCGTCTGAAAAATCATCAGCAATATCAATTTCTATTGGTTGTACTGGAAAATCATTTGTATCTAAACTATCCTTATATTCTAATTTTTGATCTAATACTTCTTCATCTAATATTTGATCAAGTTCTTCTTCGCTTAAAGTATTTGTTACTTTTTCATCCTTCTCACTTTCTACTTCCTCAACTACATCACTAAAGTCTTGTTCTAAATCTTCTGGAAGAACAATTTCTGATTCATCTATTTTATCTACTTCTTCTTGATTCTCTATTATCTCATTTACATTAACTTCGTTTATACTTTCTTCTTCTGGAATTTGCAAATCTTCGTCTTCTATTTCTAAATCTTCAGGGGGTTGTATGTCTTCAAAATCTGATATTTCTATGTCTTTTATTTCTTCTTGTAGTTCATCGCTTAAACTTTCATCTTTTTTTTCTTCTGTTTTTTCTTCTAGGCTCTCAGTTTCTGGATTGAATTCTAGAATATTATCTAATTCTTCATTACTTAGGGAAATTTCGTCAAAACTTTCATTTACAGTATTATTGGAAGCATCATATGGATTTTCCTCAGTTTCATTTTGGTGTTGGACTTCTTCACTAAGATTAATATCTTCATAATCTAAATTTAAATCTGGTAAATCTAAACTTTCAAAATCAATTTCAAGATCATTATCTAAATCAGCATCATAAGAATTATTTTTTTCATTCATATTTTTTTTCTATTTTCGGAAAATTTATATTAAAAATCAATTTCTTTCTATGATTTGTGGTTTAATTATAAAACTAAGGGAAAGAATTGTCAAGTTTTTTATTTTTCGTTAAGAAAAGCCAATTTCCTTCGAATTAAGGTAAGTTTTTCTAATTTTTCTTGTATTTCTTTATCCCCTTTTGCTGGTTTTTTATAAATTTCTTTATATTCTTCTTGTACTTTTTCTTTTTTTAAATCTTGTTTTTTATATGCTTCATTTGCTAAGATGGTGATTTTATTTTTTAATACCTCAACAAATCCTCCACTGATAAAATATTCTAAGGTGGTATCTTCGTTTTTCATGACTAATTTACCAGGTCCTAATTCAGAAATCATATCCACATGGTTTGGTAATATACCAGCCAGACCATCATATAAGGGAAGGATTACTGATGTTATTTTTCCTTCATATAAGGGTTTTGAAGGTGATACCAATGAAATTGTAAGTTCTTGTGTTTTCATACATAAATCCTTTTATATTATGATCACCCTTCTTAGGGTGATCTATTTTATACTTGAACTCCCATTTGTTTTGCATTTTCTATTACATCATCAATGGTTCCAGTCATATAAAATGCTTGTTCTGGAATATGATCATACTTTCCAGATAATAATTCTTTAAAAGATCTAATAGTATCTTCTAATTTAACATAAATACCTTTTCTTCCAGTGAATTGTTCAGCCACATGGAATGGTTGAGATAAAAATCGCTCAATTTTTCGTGCTCGTGCAACAAGGATTTTATCGTCCTCTGATAATTCATCCATTCCTAAGATTGCTATAATATCTTGTAAATCTTTATATCTTTGTAAGATTCTTTGGACTTCTCTTGCGGTCTCGTAATGTTCTTTTCCTACTATGCTTGGTTGTAAAGCGCGAGAGGAAGAATCCAATGGATCCACAGCGGGATAGATTCCTTTTTCCGCAATGGATCTACTTAATACTGTGGTTGCATCGAGATGGATAAAGGCAGTAGCTGGAGCAGGGTCTGTAAGGTCATCTGCTGGAACATATATAGCTTGTACGGAAGTAATAGACCCTTTTTTTGTGGAAGTTATTCGTTCTTGGAGTTCTCCCATTTCTGTTGCTAAGGTTGGTTGATATCCTACAGCAGAAGGCATCCTTCCTAGTAAAGCTGATACTTCGGATCCAGCCTGACTAAATCTAAAAATATTATCAATAAATAATAAACAATCTACTCCCTTTACATCTCTTAAGTATTCTGCCATAGTTAATGCACTTAAACCTACCCTCAATCGTGCTCCTGGTGGTTCATTCATTTGACCATAACACAAAATGGTTTTGTTGATAACACCAGATTCTTTCATTTCTAACCATAGGTCATTTCCTTCCCTTGTACGTTCTCCTACACCTGCAAAAACAGAATAACCTCCATGTTCCTTAGCTAAATTGTGAATTAGTTCTTGAATGATTACCGTTTTTCCAACTCCAGCACCTCCAAATAAACCCGTTTTTCCTCCTCGGGTATAAGGTGCTAGTAAATCAATCACCTTAATGCCCGTCTCAAAAATTTGAACTTTGGGCTCTAAATCCGACATTTCTGGAGCATCTCTATGGATAGGCCAATATTCATCCGCAACAACAGGTGGTCCGTCATCTACTACTTCCCCTAAAACATTAAAAATTCTACCAAGGGTAGGATCTCCCACAGGAACTTTAATAGGACTACCTTTGGCAATGACTTCTTGCCCTCGAACTAATCCATCTGTAGAAGATAAGGCAACGGCTCTTACTCTTCTTCCACCTAATTGTTGTTGAACTTCTGCTACTAATTTTTCTTTTTTACCAAAGCGATCTACTTCCATTTCAAGGGCTTCAAAAATTTCTGGTATTCGATCGTTTTCAAATGATATATCTATAACTGTTCCAATAATTTGTGTTATTTTACCTTTTGATGGTTTGTATTGTTGTGCCATATGATAATTACTCCTTTTAAAATTTATTTATTAATTTATTTGATTGCGTCTGCTCCTGCTATGATCTCTGATATTTCTTGGGTAATTTTACCTTGGCGTTTTCTATTATACATTCTTGTTAAAATTTTCGTCATATCATTTGCAGCGTCTGATGCAGATTTCATTGCAACTCTTCGATAAATTTGCTCAGATGTCACAGATTCAAGAATTAATTTATAAATAGAATATTCTAATATGTGAGGAATCATTTTATTCAAAATTACTTCTTTTGATGGAAGCAACATTATATTAGAAATCCTTTTTCTTTCGCTTTTCTGTTCGCTTTTTATAGGTAAGAGTTGTTTAATCTCTGCTTTTTGATTTGTAGCAGAGTAGTAATGGGTATAAATCACTTCTAAAACATCAAATTCATCCCTTAAAAACATATCCATAAACATATGAATCAGTTGTTTAGAATCATCATAGGTAAAATTATCTTCAAACTTTGTATAAACCTTCTCTACTGGTATCTTAACAAATTTAAAATATGTACCTGCTTTCTTACCAATTGCATATATTTTTACTTCTTTATCTTGATCTTTTAATTCCTTAATTCTTTGCCTTGATAAGCGAAGAATGTTAGAGTTATAAGCTCCACATAGACCACGATTTGCTGTTATTACCAAAAGAACATATCTTGTAGGATTTTCTTTTGATTTTAAAAAAGGTGATTCAATATTCACACCCATTTCTGAGATAGTTTTCATAATTTCAAAAATTTTATTTCCATAAGGTTGTGAATCATGGACACGGTTCATCATTTTTCTTGATTTTGCGGCAGAAACCATTTCCATGGTTTTGGTTATTTTACGTATATTTCTTACTGAACCTATACGTTTTTTTACTTCTTTTAAACCAGCCATATCTTAGCTCCTACACCAGCTTTAGGATGCTTTAACCGCTCTCACATCAGCAGAAGTATTGGTTAAAAAGGCATTCACAAATTCATTGATTGTAGCTTCTAACTTTTGTTCATCTTCTATTACTTTCTTTTCTGCTATGGATCTTAAAATTTCTGGATGTGCATCTTTTAAATATTCAAGTAATTTCTTTTCAAACAGTCGAATTTGATTAACAGGTATCTTATCCATTAATCCTCTCGTTACTGCAAATATTACAACCACTTGATCTTCAACTGGATAAGGATCAGATTCATCTTGTTTCAAAACTTCCATAACGCGATAACCACGATCTAACTGTGCTTGAGTTGTTGGATCAAGTTCTGTACCTAACTGCGCAAAAGCTTCGAGTGCTTTAAATTGGGCTTGATCCAATCTTAATCTACCTGCCACACTCTTCATAGCTTTGATCTGAGCACTTCCACCGACCCTACTTACAGAAATACCAACATCTATAGCTGGTCTTTGTCCTGCTGCGAACAAATTAGGTTGAAGATAAATTTGTCCATCGGTGATGGAAATTACATTTGTAGGAATATAAGCGGATACTTCTCCTTCTTGTGTTTCAACTATTGGTAAAGCCGTTAAAGATCCACCACCATATTTATCATTTAATTTTGCTGCTCTTTCCAATAATCTACTATGTAAATAAAACACATCTCCAGGATATGCTTCTCTTCCTGGTGGTCGTCTTAGTAATAAGGACATTTGACGATAAGCATTAGCTTGTTTTGATAAATCATCATAGACCACCAATGTATCTCTTCCATGTTCGTACATAAAATACTCAGCCATTGCACAACCAGAGTATGGTGCAAGATATTGTAAAGGAGCTGGATCTGAAGCGGATGCAGAGACAATAATGGTATAATCCATGGCACCAAATTCTTTTAATTTTTGTGCTACCGCTGCCACTTTTGATGCCTTTTGTCCAATAGCAAC
>JBEQAN010000032.1:0-8879 GCA_041640315.1 Leptospiraceae bacterium | reverse complement strand
GAAAACCCCATCATGGTGATAACAAATATATACATACCAACTGGTAGGAGTAAATTTGTAGGTAAATTTTGAAAAATAACATAAGAAACCCCTAAGGCAAATAAAAACATGACCAAACTTATGAAAAATCCTTGTTTATTAAAATTCACACGATTAAAAAAATAGATAAAATACAATATATGACCAATGAGAAATAAAAAAAGTCCCATTTGAAAATAAAACTCACCTTCATAAATTAAAAAGATATCTCCTAAAGCTCCAAATATTAGTCCCACAGCCAGCATGTAATTACGACGACTTGTACAATAAACAGACAATGTCCATATAGGTATGGGTTTTAATATAACATAATAAGAGATAGAGTCATAAATAAAATCAAATATAATATATAAAATTCCACTAAGAATTCCAACTATATATATAATATCCATTCTTATAATCCTGCACTACAATTAAACGTGATTCATTTATTTGTCAAACCATAATTTTTTTTATTGACCTTCTTAATATAAAAAACTCATATATGTTTTAAGATGAATTTAAAAAGCTTGGAAGATTTATTAAAAGCAATTAAAGATTACCCTATTGACGAATCTTTAGTTGTCATCGTCTCTGGTAAAGACCCACAGATTTTTAATGTTGTTAGCTCCTATGTAGAAAAAGAAAAATTTAAAAATAAACAAGTAGAAATTACCGTACTTACTGGTGAGCAAGAAGATTTTAGTTATTTTTTAAATGATATTTATAATTTTCCTTTATTTATTCCACACCGTCTATTTATTGTAAAACAAGGACAAATTGTTCTAAAAAATGTAAGAGAATTAAATTTAAATGAACTATCACCCAAAACTTGGATTTTAATAGAATATGAAGATCAATTTCCCCAAAAAATCCTAAAAATTGATGAAAATAAATTACTTCATTACGAAACAAAAATTTTATATGAGAATCAAATTGACCAGTTTTTGCATTCACTTGGAAAAAAATACCAACTTCAATTTTCAGAAGAAGCCATCAATGAAATCAAATTACTCTTTCCTCCAAAAGAATCCATTTTAAGAACAGTTGTATCAACAATAAAAAAAACATTCGCTCCAGAGTCAGAGAGCATTTATTATGTTACATACGAAGATATAAGAACTATTTTTTATCCTTCCCAAGGATGGGATATGTTTAAAATCATAGATGCAAGTTTTAATAAAGATTTACAAACCTTTCTTGTAGAAATAGAAAAATATAATCCACCAGAAGATACGTTTTTAAGTTTATTAAAAAATTTTTTAAATAAAACAAATGAATTAAGACAGTATTTAATTGCAAAACATCTTAATATGTCAGATAAAGAAATTTTAAAATACATCAATGCAGAAAAAAAACCTATATTTATACAAAAAAAAATTCTTTCTCAACTAGAACAACTGTCTTCTATGTATAATTTAGATACGATAGAAACAATTTATAATTTTTTGGTAGAAATGGCTTTTTCTTTTCGTCAAAATATTTCTGATGAAAATAAAAAAACCCTTTTTGTAAAACGCGCTATTGAAGTATTTTTTTGTAATTAAAATATATTTCTATTGAAATTTTTATTTTAAACCATAAACATTGACTATTAAATTTTATTTACACGAAACTGTTGAAAATATTTATGATTTCTAATGTATATTGCAACCATTGAAAACATTTCCTTCTACTTAGGAGTTATAGGTTTATTCTTTCTACCCTTTTCTATTTCATTAACCCAATTGTTTTTATATATTTCTTCTATTTTATCTTTATTTTTAATTTTTAAAAAAAATTTCAATACATCTGTCTTATTAAAAAATTTACTTCCAATACTTATACTATATTTATATTTATTAATCATTTCGATAATTCAAAATCACTCTTTTAAGTATATTTTAACTTCTGAATGGAAAGATATTTTTTTGATTTTACTTTTCTTTTGGAGTTATTATTTTGCGAATAGCAATTATAACCAATTATTAATTCGTTTTTTAGGAATCATCTTTTTAATTTTTCTTGGAATAGGTTTAATTTCATCTTTTCTTCCCTTTCGCCTAGGGAATCTATTCTACCACCTACAACATGGATTTATCTTTGACGGAAGATATAGAGCACAACATTTAGTCCTTCCACTAAATTTTCTCCCCATGAAATGGGAGTTAAATGGTACCACATATCCTTTTGGAATCTATATGCCGGTAGGATTTTATGGAACTCATCTATCCTTTGGTTCCATTATTGCAATGATTAGTTTTTATTTTTTTACTATAAGTTTTGTAAAAATAATGAATCGAAGGTTTAACAAAAACATGATTTTATTGTTTATTCTTACATTGATTTCTCTCTTGATTTTATTTTTTACTCAAGCACGATCTTCTATTTTTGGCTTTATAATGATGACAGTTTTTTTAATCATCTTCTTACTTTCTTCTAATGTATTTTATCAAAAATGGAAACTAGTTATTAAACCATTTGTATATATATTCTTATTTTTTATGTTTGTATTGTTAATATTGATTATTATATCACCTAATACAAAAGAAATCATCCTTCAGACCTTTGGATGGGAACGAAAACACACAGACTATCAAAGGGAATTATTATGGTATTTAAGTATTCAAGCATTTCTAAAAAATCCTTGGATGGGATATGGAATTGGTAATTTTAAAGAAACTATGTTTCAAGAAATTTTAAATACCATTAAAGAAAAACCATTATTATGGTATCCATTATACCAAACAGAAATTATGCATGGACATAATGATCTAATTCATTTTTTAGTTATTGGTGGTATTTTCGGAGCATTCTTCTACCTTTGGTTTTTTTATCAACAAATTAAAATTCTTTTGAAACACCTTCCCTATATAATAAATCAACTTAATGAATCCCAAAAATTTCGTTTATTTGATCAAGAAAATTTTTTAATTTTCTTATTTTTACCTATATTTTTATTATTTGCAGGGATGTTTCAGTGTTATTTTTTGTCTGATCATACAATGCAATTTTTTTGGATCCTATATGGTATATCCTTCAGTACTATTACCCAACATCAATATTATAAAGAGGAAAATTATGTTTAATAAATTATTAAAACTTATTTTTGGAACAAAACATGAAAGAGACATAAAAAAAATTCTCCCAATAGTAGAAAAAATTAATGCCTTAGAACCAGAAATGAAAACATTATCGTTAGAAGATTTTAAAAGAAAAACCTTAGAATTTAAAGAAATCATAAAAAAAAGTAACAATATACCACAAACATTGAATGAAATCTTGCCTGAAGCTTTTGCTTTAGTGAGAGAAGCAGCATGGAGAACAATAGGTCAAAGACATTACAATGTTCAGCTCATTGGTGGAATTGTTCTACATCAAGGAAAAATTGCAGAAATGAAGACGGGAGAAGGGAAAACTTTAACTTCAACCCTTGCCATCTATTTAAATGCTTTAACTGGTAGAGGTGTACATGTAGTAACTGTTAACGATTATTTGGCTAAAAGAGATGCCAATTGGATGAAGCCAATCTATGATCTTCTTGGAGTAAGCGTTGGTTATATACAAAATCAAATGGATTTTGAAGAGCGAAAAAAAGCGTATCAAATGGATATAACCTATGGTACAAACAATGAATTTGGTTTTGACTATTTACGCGATAATATGGTAACCGATTTATATTTTAGAGTTCAACGCGGACATTATTATGCTATCGTAGATGAAGTGGATTCTATTTTAATTGATGAAGCAAGAACTCCCCTAATTATCTCAGGTCCCACAGAAGATAACATAGCTATTTACCAAATTGTTGATAGAGCGGTAAGACAACTTATACAATTGGAATCAAAAGCACCCCCTCCACCTCCAAAGGAATTAGAACCTGGACAAGTGCAAGAACCTCATGTAATTCGTGGCTATTACTATGATATAGATGAAAAAGCAAGAATTGTACTCTTAACAGAAGAAGGAGTAAAAAAACTCGAAGAGATATTAAAAATTTCGAACTTATTTGCTCCCGAATATATAAATATTGTTGCAGCAATCAATCAATCTTTAAAAGCTCATTTAGTCTATAAAAATGAAGTAGATTATGTGGTGAAAGATGGAGAAGTCATAATTGTTGACGAACATACTGGACGGTTAATGATAGGTAGACGCTATTCAGATGGCTTACATCAAGCAATTGAAGCAAAAGAAGGGGTACCCATTAAACAAGAAAGTCAAACCCTTGCAACCATTACATTTCAAAATTATTTTAGAATGTATGAAAAATTAGCTGGAATGACAGGAACAGCAGATACCGAAGCAGAAGAATTCAAAAAAATTTATAATCTTGATGTAGTTGTGATCCCCACCAATTTACCCGTAATTAGAATAGATTATCCCGACAAAGTTTATAAAACAGAAAAAGAGAAATTTAATGCTATTATAAAAGAAATCATAGAAAAACATAATAAAGAACAACCAGTCTTGGTAGGAACAATTTCTATTGAAAAATCAGAATTGTTATCTCAACTTCTAAAAAAGCATAGAATTCCTCATGCAGTTTTAAATGCCAAATACCATGAAAAAGAAGCAGAAATAATAGCAAATGCTGGAAAACCAGGCGCTGTTACTATAGCAACTAATATGGCTGGTAGAGGTACAGATATTATCTTAGGTGGATATCCTATTTATTTAAAAGATTTAGAACATTTCGAAGAAACTGAACCTATCATAAGAGAATTTAAAGAATTAGTCTTAAAAAAAGAGTTTGATAAAGCAAAAGAAATAATACCACAAATTAGTTCCTCAGAAAATCAAAAAAAAGCCAAAGAAATCTTAGACAAAGCATATATTTGGTTAGAAAATCACAACAAAGTAAAACAAGTGGGTGGATTACATATTATTGGAACAGAAAGGCATGAATCACGGAGAATTGATAATCAGTTAAGAGGACGAGCGGGAAGACAAGGAGATCCGGGGTCTAGTCGTTTTTATTTAAGTTTGGAAGATCATTTATTAAGGTTATTTGGTGGGGAAGGATGGCGAAAATTAATGGAAAGAATGTGGGTAGAAGAAGGTCAAGAGCTTGAATCTCGATTTGTTGATAAAGCAATTGAAAGAGCTCAGAAAAAAGTTGAAAATCATAATTTCGATATTCGTAAACACTTATTAGAGTATGATGACGTACTGAATCGACAAAGAGAAATTATTTATAAAGAGCGCGATAGAATTTTAACAAGTAACTCCATAAGAGATTTAATTTTTGATTTCTTAGAAGATGTAATAGAAAAAAAAGTTTTACTTTACTGCGAAGGTAGGAATGTAGAATCTTGGGATCTTTTTTCTTTAGAAGAATGGTTAAAACTAAATTTAAATATTAATATATCACTTCATGATAAGGAATTCATAGAAAAACTTCATCAAGTAGAAAAACCCGATGTATTTTTATATGAATTTATCGTTGAAACATGCAAAAACAAATACTTAGAAAAAGTCTCTTTAGTAGGAGAAAACGATTTTAATTATATCGAAAAACGTATTGCTTTAGATATCATTGATGCAAAATGGAAAGAACATTTGTATCATATCGATCAATTAAGAGAAGGTATTTGGACTTCCAGTTATTCAGAAAAAAATCCCCTCATTGAATATAAACTTAAAGGTTTTGAACTCTTTGATGAAATGATGGAATCAACCAAAGAGTATATTATTGAATTCTTATTCAGAATCCAAATTGAAAGTTCAGTAGAATCGAAAACCACAACTACGAATCCCAAAAATGCAAGAAATATAGGAGTTGAAAAACATGAAAGCATGAATGCATTAACTTCTTCTAACACTTCCAATCAAAATCCCTATAAAGATTTAATATATTCTACAGAAGGTGGTTCTAAGAAAAAAAGTTTAAGAAGGAGAAAAAGAAAATGATGCTTTCAGAATTACTGCAAAAAAAAAAGAACGTTAAAAATGCTGCTCTTTATATGCCCTATATTACCCTTGGAGATCCAGACTTCGAAACTTCTGTTTTAATAGCAGAGAGTTTAATTCATGCGGGCGCAGATATTTTGGAGTTAGGTATTCCTTTTTCTGATCCTACCGCAGATGGCCCTATTATTCAAAAAGCAATGGTACGAGCGATGAAACACGAAAACTTCTCCTTAAATACCATCTTTGAGGTAACAAAAAAAATCCACCTTCTTAATCCAGAAATTCCGCTTGTGTATCTCACTTACTTTAACCCTATTTTTAAATACAATCAAACCAATAATTCATATGTAGGAGAATCTTTTTTAAAAAAATGTGTAGAAGTGGGAATCAAAGGATTGGTAATCCCAGATCTTCCCTTTGATGCTCCAGAATTCTTAGAAATGATGTCTTATATCAATAAAGAAGGAATGAATTTAGCAATTATACCAATGATTGCTCCAAATACAGAAAAAGAAAGAATGAAAATGATTTTAAAACATGGAGAGGGATTTGTTTATTACATTACAAGCCTTGGAGTTACTGGTATAAGAGAACACTTACCAGAAAATATCAAAGAAAGAGCTAATTTAATTCGAAGATATACGACCATTCCAGTTTTTGCTGGCTTTGGTATTAATAAACCAGAACAAGCAAGACAACTAAAAGAGATTTTTGATGGAATTATAATTGGAAGTTTAAACCATATGGTTATTGAAGAATCTTTAAAAGAAAGAAATTATAAAGATATCATCAAAGAAAAAATTTTTAACATAACAAAAAATTTTATTGATGAATTGAAATATATAAATAACTAAAAATTAACTTTAAACTATGAATAAAAAATAAAATTCCTCCATAAGGACATAATATGAAAAAACTATCTAAGGTGATTTTCATTATATCCATCTTATTAACAATCACTTTACCATTAATTTTATATCTTTTAATTTTAATAAAAAGTAATTATTATGTATCCTATGCCCGGTTCTTTAAGGAAACCTATCTTACTGTTATCCCCGGACTTTATCTTATAAGTCTATTATTTTATTTTAATGAATTTTTTATAAAACATTCACCTGAAAAAAAATTTACATTATCCGAAATCATTTGGATTTTGATTTTTTTCTTATCGTTAATCTTTTTTATCTATTTATATACTCTTAAACCTAATAGCATCTTTTACAAAATAGATACGATTATTCCAGAATTAGATTTTATCTCACCAGATTTATTCTCTTTTTGTTTATGGATGGATTATTTTATAATGATTGCCTCATCGTATTATCTTTACAAAATATTACAAACTAGAAAAAGAAAAAAAGAAATTCTTAATAGTTTAATTTTAAGTAATGTTATAGCTTTTACATTTGGATTATTTTTATTAAAAATACCTTTTTTTAATTATATTGAAGAAGGTTTTCATTCATTGAAATATAATTGGTTTAGAAATCCGGGAAATACCTTACATCCAGAATCTGGTCTACCATATTGTATGGCTCCTTACGATGAATCAGGAAAAAAAATTACCGCAATAGCACCAGTTCCACCTGGTGTAAGAGATGACATAGAAATCATAGCGATTAATAATATTACCATAGAAAAATTAGAAGGAAACTGGCCTATTGATTGGGGGTATTATGCTGATCTTATTTCGAAATTATCTAAGGCAGAAAATAACATTTTACTTTTTGACATTAGTTTTCTTGATGATAAAGGGATTTATGGGGGAAGCTATTGCGGTAAATTGTTTGAGTGTATACCAATTAACAAAGATATTAAGCTTAAAACTCAAGCGGATATTTTAGCTGAAGCTTTACAAAAAAAACAAAATAAAGTTTTATCTGACTATCCCATAGAAACAACCGATGAATCTCGTTCAAAAATAATCAACCTACCTCAACGTATAGAAATTTTAAACCAAAAAGAGCGATTAACAAATATTAAAAACGGAGAGTATGCTATTGTATGGGGTAAATTACCCGTTCCGCCCATTGAAAAAATTGCAAAACATTTAGATGGTCTTGGATATGCTAATATTCTTAAATCAGAAACTGGTGTCAATAGACAAGTTCCTTTAGTGGTACGAATTGTGAATACGAATAAAATTAATGATCCAGATTATAATCCCAGTAGAGATGATTATTTTTATCCGGGTATTGATCTTGTTGCTGTATCCAATTATTATGGAATTAACATCAAAAAAGATATCGAAGTAGATTTTTTGAATGGATATATAAAAATATCTAATATCCCCAAAAAAACTATAAAAAAAATAGACTTTACTGGCGAAAAAGATATCGATATCCTTGCTAAGCCCAATCCTCAAAGAGAAATTATTATTCCTATTGATTCCGCTGGAAGGATGAATATCAATTTTCGTGGAGGTAGATATTGTTTTAAAACAAAAGAATTATTAGAACTATTAGAATTAGATGAAGAGGATTTAACTTTTTACTATAAAGACAAAATTGCAATGGTTGCTATCTATTATGCAACGGGCGTTGGTACTGCAAGAGATATTCATCTATCTCCTTATGGAGACATGGCGGGAATAGAACATCATGCTTATGCAATTAATACAATTTTAAATCAAGACTTTTCTATCACTGTTCCACCTTATATCAATTTTCTTATAATTCTTATCATTAGCCTTATAATGGGACTTTACCAACCCTTAGTAAAAACTTCCTATAACTATGTCATCACAATTGCGATAGCCATCTTATATAGTATTATAACATTTTATATAACTTTTAATCTATTTAGTATATTACACATCTATCCAACTGTGATTATATTACAATTTACACAACTTGCAGCATTTATTGGATTTAAAGCATTAACCGAAGAAGAAAATGTAAAATTCATAAGGACTACCTTCTCTAAGTTTGTTTCTCAAGATATCGTAGAAGAATTACTAAATAATCCAG
>JBEQAN010000031.1:0-8899 GCA_041640315.1 Leptospiraceae bacterium | reverse complement strand
AAGTTATCTTTTTGATATTTCACATTTCTAAGCTCTACTCTCAACTTAACCTTGTCCCTTGTAAATTTCATACCTCACAATTTATTGTGACCTATCTCAATTTGTCTATGTACTTTAAGAGGAGATTTTTTTACTCTTCCATTCTTAAAAAGATCATATCTTATGCCAAACCCTATATACTTCTTTACTAAGATTCCAAATCTTTTTAAAAATTTAATAAATAACTTTATTGAATCTTTTTATTAAATATACTTAAAATCACTTGAAATTCTTTTTTTAAAAGAAATTGAGCTAACAAAAAATATATTATTATGCTACCACCAATGCCTAAGGTAATGACTATAAGAGCTTCTTTTCGAGTAGGTGGTGTGATATAATCAAAAATTTGGGAATATAAAAATCTTAGAGAAAAACGCTCTTCTTGATAAGGGAAATAAAACATATTATTAACCATGAATAAATAAAATGTTAATATTAAAAGTAAAAATGATATCTTTGTAAAAAATTTAAATAAATCTTTAAAATCTAATCGAATTGGTTTATAATTCAAAAAATACATCAATAATAAAGTATTTAAAAAAGCTGAAATGGCAGTACTTAAAGAAAGTCCACCATGTTGTAATAGGGGTATGAATAAAATATTCATTAACAAATTTATAAAAACAATAAAAATTAAAATTTTTACTGGTGTTTTTGTATCTTTATAAGCATAAAATGTTGATGTTAAAATTTTATTTATGCTATAAAAAGGAATTCCTAAGGTATAAAACTGTAGAGTCCATAATGTAATATAAGTAGAACGTACATCCCATAATCCACCAGAAAATAAAAAATGAATGATCCAGGGAGCAAGAATAAATAATCCTAAGGAAGCGGGTAGTGTTAAAAATAAAGAAAATCTTATGGCATTAATTACTTCTTCTCCAGATTTTTCTTGCGATTCCCCTCTTCTTATATACGAGGATATGATAGGTAAAATTGTTGTAGAAATAGCTACTCCTATTATACCAGTTGGAAGTTGGATCAGTCTATGAGCAAATCTCATTGCAGGAATAGCACCTTCGATTTTTACAAAATAACTTGCTAAAAAGATATCAATTAACTGATTCAATTGAAAGATGCTTGCACCAAGAATTGCGGGGGCGACTAAATAGAATAACTTTTTTATCACAGGATCATTAAAAATTTTAAAAGAAAACGTGAAATTTGGATCCCACTGATTTTTTTTAACAAAATAATATTGAACAAGCATTACAAAAAAACTGCTGATTAAAATCACTATTGCTAAAGTAATAGCAATAGTTTCTAAGGGAACTTCTATCCATTTTGTAAGTATTAAAAAAAATAAAAATGTTCCAATAAAAATAAGATTTAAAATTATAGGCGATAACGTTGGAACGATAAACTTTTGATGTGTGTATAAAATCCCAGAGAATATCGAAGTTAAACTGATAAAAGCAATAAAACCGAATAAAATCTGTGACAAAATAATTAAAAGAGAAATTTCATTTTTAGGGCGGCCTACATAATAAGGTAAAATAAAAGGGAAACTGATGATACCTATAAATACTATTAGGAATAAAAAAATAGTTAAAAATATAATAATTTTTCCACTGTCTTCTTTCGCTTTTTGTTCTGATACTTTAAGAGAATCTGAATAAATGGGGATGAATGATTGGGATAAGATCCCTTCTGCTAATAAATTCCTAAGCATATTAGGAAGCATATAAGCAATTTCCCAATATTCTGATATAATACTTGTTCCAAAAAATCTTGCTTGTAAATTATCTCTCGCTAATCCTAAAACGCGAGATACCATCGTCATGAAAGTTAATTTTAAAGAACTTCTAGCACTTTTACTCACGAATGTTCAAAAAATTTGATCTCTCCCGTAGGTAAAACATTAAATTCAGTATTACAATTTGGACATAAATGTTTTCCATATTGTTTAACACGCAAGGGTTGACCGCAATTACTACAGGAAAAGATGATATATCCATTAATTTTTTTTCCTTCTTTTGGGGATTCAAATGCATTTTGAATGATATCTTGATTTGATTTTTGAGTTTGAATAGTAATTTTTAGTGCTTCCACTTCTTTTTTTAAACTATAAAAATTATTTTTTAAATCATTGTGGGATTCTTCAATAGAATCAAAACGAAGTTGAAATTCTTTAAAATATGATTCATTACTCTGTTTAATTTCTTCAATTTTCTTTGAGATAAAATCATATAGACTCTCATCAAATTTATAAGTAGAAATATCAACATTTTGTAGTTTTTCTCCAATTTTCGCCAACCTTTGATTCGCATCATTTAATTTCTCTTTTAATGATTTTAGTTCTTCTGAACTATCTTGTTGTGGAGTTATTTTTTTATTATAGATTTCTTCGTAATATTGCATATTATGTTTTATAATTTTATCTTCATGAAGATCTTTTTTTGAAGTTTCATCTCCTTGAAATAATTCTTGAGTTTCTTCAATTTGAAAATCTCTTACTAAAACTTGTTGGTTTATATGATTTTCAATGATTTCTTTTGCTTCTTGATGATTTTTTACAATAATCACATAGTTTAATAATTTTAAAAATTTTATTAACAAAAATATTTCTTCTTTTGGATTGATTAAAATTATTATCCCATTTCGTTTTTGGAAATATTTGATGGACTCATAAAATACTTTAATACCATCTCCCGAGATTGAATTCAAATTTGTTAAATCCAATACAAGATAGGTTTTTTCATCTGATATATTAAAAATATTCTTTTTAAAGGCTAAAGCATTAAATGGATTTAGTTGACCTTTAATACTTAAAAATACAGTTTTTTGTATTAATAAATCTTTCAAATTATTTTGATTCATGAGAAAAAATCCCTATTCCAATGGCAATGCATCTATTATATTTTCGTAATTTAATAAGCCTCTTTTAGAATTTTTTTCATTTCCCAACGATTTCTTAAATTCATCTTTCTCTATATTTATATATTGTTTGATTTTATCTTCTTCTCTTCGCTTTTGAAAGTCCTTTAGAAATATAACTTTACTTTTTGAAGTAATACCTTCATCTTTTTGTATATTATCGTTTTGACTTTTCTCTTCATCTTGTTTTAATTCATCAATTTCTTTAAGTTCTTCTTCCAATATATTTGAATCTATTGCATCTAAGGAGAGTTCATCTTCTGGAAGATTTTCTTTATTTTCAGAAATTTGATATGGTAATTGTATCAATTCTTTATCTATGGTTTTATTTTTTTTGATTAAATTGTATAAAATAACTGTAAAAAATCCAAACAATATAATGAAGATCACGAAGGACAATACTAATACATAAAACATCTGTTGAATCCAATAAGTAATCAATGGTTCAATTCCATAATTTTTTATGTGGATATGTAAAGATGCGCTCGGTAGGATTTGATCTGGTGGATAAACGCTACTATAAACATGAAATTCATTAGCTAGTAGATTGGGAATTCTTTTTTTTATAATATGTTTCAAACCCTCTCCCAAATCAAAAAAAGGGAACCAAGAATCTATTTTTATGATTTCTAAGGGTAATTTAATATCAGAGTATCCTATAATTTCAAGATCA
This sequence comes from Leptospiraceae bacterium, assembly GCA_041640315.1. Lineage (GTDB taxonomy): Bacteria > Spirochaetota > Leptospiria > Leptospirales > Leptonemataceae > SKYB61. The sequence continues at coordinate 5,307 of JBEQAN010000031.1, read as the reverse complement.
ATATTATTACTTGCAAATAAAATCCTATCCAATTTATAGGTTTTAGGATCATATTTCGTTTGATGATCCTTAGCCACTTTGAAGATATTATTATGTGCAAGTATGTCATGATTCATACCTAATAAAAAAATTTCTTCTATCTTATAGGGATCTTTTTTTTGATTGTTAATTTCAACAATTTTAGCAAGAACACTACTAAGAGAGATGAAGTTGTCATAATAAAAACTTTCTCCACTCATGGTATCAAGAGCAGTAGCTATTTCTAAGGCTCTACTTTTGGTCTGTTGCTGGATTTCTTCTATAAAATTCTTTCCACTTTGATATATATAATAAATGGGAAATATAAATGTTGAACTTAAAATAACACTCATTAAAATTAATACCAAAAGGATTTTAAAAAAATTTTTCATATCTCATATTATTGTCGGCAAAAATTAGAATTTCAAGAGAAATTCTATTGATTCATAAGCTTTTTAAAAAAAAATGATAAAAAATGCAAAAAAATCTATCATATTTAAAAATACCACCGGGTTTCGAATATTTTAATCTTGAAAAATTAAAAAAATTTCATTTCTATAAAAAAAAAATTCAAACCTATTTAGAACAAAAAAACATGATTGAATTCATACCTCCTCTCATTGATTATATTGATATTTTCTCTTTAACTTCCAATTCTTTTACAAATGGAAATTCTCATTTCGCAGAAAAAATTTTTGAAATCAAAGATTCAAATGGTGAATTGCTTGCAATCCGTTCTGATATTACTGTTATGGCAATGAAGTCGTTTTTATTCCAATACCCCCATATTGATAAAATACAATATTTTTATTTACAACCAGTTTATAGGGATATTTCTAAAGGAACTGGTTTTATAAGAGAAATTTATCAAGTTGGGGTGGAATGGATAGGAGAATTTGATAATAGAATCCTAAAACTGATTGAAATTTCAAAAGAACTTTTAAATTTTTTCCCTCTTCAATATACATTTGTTATTGGCAATGCTAAATTTATGAATGAATTTTTATCTTTATTTCCTAAGAACCTGCATAAAGTGATCCTCAATGCTTTTTATTTTAAGGACTCATATAAACTCAAAGAAATCATTAAAGAAAATAAACTTACATCACCATATAAGAACTTTTTATTAGAATTACCGTTTATCATTGGAACATCTGATATAAAAAAAGATTTATTCGATTTATTTCAAGATTATCCCATGATACTAAAAACTATAAAAGAAACCATCGAACCATTTAGAGAAATTCCTGACATTATTTATGATTTTTCTTTAGTAAGGGAATTTAACTATTATACAGGTATAATATTTGAAGTATATTCAAATCAAAATAATACAAAAATTTTAACAGGGGGGATCTACGATAATTTTTCTTTAAAATTTTCTAATCTTCAAATCCCTTCTAGTGGTTTTGCATTAAATTTATCCGAATTTATAAATATTGATGAGGTAATAAAATGAGTGTTACAATTGTAGTTGGTGCCCAATGGGGTGATGAAGGAAAAGCCAAAATCATTGATTATTTAAGTGAAAACATAGATATCATTGCAAGATATCAGGGAGGTGCGAATGCGGGACATACTGTTGTTGTTAACAATAAACAGTTTATTTTTCATCTTATACCAAGCGGTATTTTATATCCTAATACAATATGTGTCATTGGTAATGGGGTGGTGATTGATCCGAAGGTATTCTTGGAGGAATTAGAAAATTTAAAAAAAGAACATATTGATTATAAGAACAGAATTCTTATCTCTGATGCCAGCCATATTGTTTTACCATTCCATAAAATTATCGATGAACATAAAGAGAATATCGCAAGTGGACAAAAAATTGGTACAACAAAACGTGGTATAGGGATATGCTATGCGGATAAAATGTTAAGGATCGGTATACGAATTGGCGATCTATATTACAATTTGGAAGAGAAACTTAAAAACCTTGTAAATATTAAGAATAAAGAATTAAAATACCTATACAATCTCTCTGAACTTGACTTCGAAACCCTTTATAAGGAATTAAAAGACTTTGCCAATAAAATTGAATCTATGGTCATTCATACTCCAACCTATTTTGAAAAAGCATTAAAAGAAAATAAAACCATCCTTTTAGAAGGTGCCCAAGGAACTGCATTAGATATAGACCATGGTACTTATCCATATGTTACCTCTAGTAATACTACTACTGGTGGTGCACTTGCAGGAACTGGTATCTCTTATAAGTATATAGAAAATGTCTATGGGATTTGTAAGGCTTATGTTACAAGGGTAGGAGAAGGTCCTTTCCCTACAGAATTAAAAGATGAAGTAGGAGACTCTTTAAGGAAATATGGTCAAGAATATGGAGCTACGACAGGTAGACCTAGAAGATGTGGATGGTTTGATGTAGAACTTGTTAAACATGCAGGTAGAATTAATGGCTTAACCGGTTTAGTATTAACCAAATTGGATGTTCTTTCTCATTTTGATACAATTCCTGTAGCAGTAGGATATGAATTTAACCAAAAACCATTAACTCATTTTCCCAGTTATGGGCTTGAAAGCTGTATTCCTATTTATGAATATTTACCTGGGTGGAAGACGGATATATCTCAGATTAAACAATATTCTGATTTACCTAAAAACTGTAAAAATTACATAGAAAAACTTCAGGAATGGACCAATATCCCCATAAAATATATTTCTTTAGGTCCAAATAGAGATCAAACCATTGTATTATAAAAACGAGGGCTAAATAAAACCTCTTTTTCATTTGACTAATACAAAATTTTAAATTAATTTTTTTATGATGAAAAACTACATCACAAAAAAATCAATATTAATCCTTTTAATACTTCTTTTTTTAGGAAACATTTTATTCTCTTTATACAGGAATTTTCATGTTATTCCAGAAAACTTATGGAACTTAATCAAAAAAAGTAATAATTATGTAATCATTTATGGAGATTACTTTAACGATTTAAAAGATTTTCCACCCCCACTTCAGAAAGAAAAAATTCTAAAAGATGGTTTATTAATTCAAATGTATCAATATCCTATTGAAAGCATACCTTGGGATTTTATTTTAAGTCTTAATCCCAAAGAATTAAAGATCCATTATGACAAAGACACAATCAATTTATATTTTTATAAAAAATTATTTTATTTTGATTCAATTTTAGAAATTCTTTATAATAGTTTTTTATGGACCATTTCAATTACCATTATGACGGGTTTCTTAGGATTTCTATTATTTTTTAGTTTATATCTTTTAATAAGATTAAGAAAATTTTTGAAAGAATATCTCACAAAGAAAATTTACTATGTAAAAGAAATGAATTAATGATTATAAAAATTTATAAATATAATTGTTTATAAAAATTATTAATAAATCTTTATATCTATACCATCTATGATTATAGAAAAACAAATCAGAGTCTCTGAAGATAATGTGAATTTACGTTTAGATCTTTTTTTATCAAAATATTATCCTCATATTTCAAGAAGTAAATGGCAAGAGCGAATAAAATTGGGATTAGTAAATATTAATGGTAAAAAAACAAAAAGTTCTTATTTATTAAAACTCGATGATCTCATAAATTTCTATTACAAAAAAAAAGAAGAAGCAAAAGTAAATACTAATTTCAACATAATTTACGAAGATGAAGATCTTTTAGTTATTGATAAACCATCGAATCTTCCTGTTCATCCTTCTGGAAACTATAAAAACAATACCCTTTATTCATTATTAAAAGAAAAATTTCAATATGAATATTGCCATCCAGTACATCGTCTTGATAGAGAAACCTCTGGCTTGATTGTATTTGGAAAAAATCCAGAAACTATTTCAATTTTGAATAAGCTTTTTCAGAACCATCATGTTCAAAAATATTATTATGTTTTAGTAATGGGAGAATTTAAAGGAGAGAAAATTGTACATGGTTATATTGGTAAACATTTCCAAAGTAGTGTTCTTAAAAGACAACTTTTTATTTCATTTGAAGAGTTAAATTCATACTTAAATTTCTATAAAAATGATTATAATGAAGGGTGTGAGTCTTTTTCTTTTTTTATTCATAACAAAAATTACATTTTTCGATTTGCTAAGACACAATTGATTCCCGAGAAAGTATTGGATATAAATCATCCTTTGTATTCAAAAATTACATTAATCAAAGCTAAGCTTTTTACTGGTAGGACCCATCAAATTCGAGCTACTTTAAAAGACATTGGATTCCCCATTGTAGGAGATATGATTTATGGTATAGATGAAAATTACTTTTTAAAATTTCTTGATGGTCAACTAACTGACGATGAGATTAAAACAAATTTATTATTAAACCGATGTGCTTTACATAGTGCGGAATTACAATTTCTTCATCCTAAGAAAAACATTTATTTAAACTTCAAAAGTGATTTACCCCCCGATTTTCAAATTTTATTAAAATAAATATAAATTCCTGCTAAATCATCATCAAATTTTTTATTTTGCCATTGATGCAGTTCATGATGTAATTGTTTAAAAAATAAATTTTTTTGATTGAGTTGCATTGGTTGTATGTTATAAAACTTATTAACAAATTCCAAGAAGGACAGCATTTCACCTCTTTTATTAAAGATTTCATTATATCCATCAGTATATAAAAATAATACTGAGTTAGAAACAATTGGTATAGAATATTCCTTAAATTTTGATTTTGTTTTTATACCGATGGCAGAACCAGTGGATCCTAAGAGTAAAACCTTGCTTTCTGTACAATAGATTAAATCGGTATGACCTGCTGAACAGTATTTAAACTCTTTCTTTTCTAAATCAATTAATACATACACAGCGCTTATAAAATCAGATTGTAAATGCTTATAAAAATATTCATTCATTTTTTCTATGAATTGTTGTGGTGCATAATAAAGATTTTTTACTGTATTCATATAGTTATGAATTGTTGCTGAATACAATGCAGCACTTAAACCATGACCAGAGATATCCCCAAGAAAAATTCCCAATCTATTATTATCAATTTCTAAGAACTTAATAAAATCTCCCCCTAAGATACTTGAAGGAATATATTCATAATCGATGATGACGTTTTGAAAAAAAGGAACCTTATTAGGTAAAAATCTTCTATGAACATTATAAGCAAGTTCAAATTCAATTTCAATGGATTCGAGTTTTTTGATGAGGTTTCTTTGTTCTTGCATCATAATGGATACAAGGATCATTAAAAATATAAACATAGTAAAATTAAAATATAAATGATTATATTCCCAAAAATGTATAATTACTAAACTATCAAAAATAGCCCCACTTGCCAA
>JBEQAN010000030.1:0-9003 GCA_041640315.1 Leptospiraceae bacterium | reverse complement strand
CGGAAACTTCTTCTTTTTTTTCTAATTCCTTTCTAAAAGGATTTTCGAGTTTAGGTAAAATAGTTTTTGGTAATAACTCTTTTTTTGAATTTAATGTTGCAGTTATCATGGTAAGTAAAAAATAAATCTCTTCTCAATATCGTCGAGTTTTTTTTATTGATGATATTTTAGGTTTTTTTTATTTGTTTAAACAATGGAACCTTTTATACCCCCTGGTTTTAATTTACCTTTATTATGGACAATTGATTTATCATTTTCTTTGTTAGCAAAACTACTTCAAAATCTAGAAGAAATTGAAATCTCTAATGAAGATAAAAACTATTTACGAACATTAAGAGACTATAGACTTATTTATGCAAGTAATCATCCAACGACAACAGAACCTATTATAGCCTATTATATAGCGAATGTGATTGGAAGTAGATTCAATTATATGGCATCTCGTCAAGTTTTTGACTGGGCTAATGGACTTGTAGGTAAAATCATTCAAAATGTTGGTGCCTTTTCTGTATTACCAGGGGCGTCTGACAGAGAATCTATCAAAATGGCAAGGAAAATTTTATCAAGCCCTAAGGGGAAGTTAGTTTTATTCCCAGAAGGTGAACCCACTAGTGGAGAGAATGATCATCTTATGCCTTTTCAACCCGGCATAGCTCAACTTGCTTTCTGGTCTTATGAAGATATTATCAAAACAGAACCAGAGGAAGATATTTTTATTTTAATTGCATTTGTGAAGTATATTATAAAAGGCACGGAAGCTCAAATTAAAGGCGATTTGCATCAATCTCTACAGAGAATTGAAAAAAAACTTGGTATAGATCCAAAAAATAAAAACTTACTAAGGAGATTTCTAACTATAGGAAGAGTATTATTAGAAAATGCAGAAAAAGAATATAACATTATTCCAGAAAAAGAAAAAGGTTGGGATTATAGAATTGGTAGAGTAAGACATCAAATCTTAGATAACATAGCGGATAAATTCAATATCCAAGGCTACAAAAAAGACAATCATGCCATTGATAAGCTTAGATATTTATTATCAATCATAGAAATGAAAACAGTAAAATTTCCTGACCCCCGTTTACCAGAGATTTCCGAAAAAGATTTACAATGGATGAATCGAGAATGCCAAAAAGCTTATAACTTTATTAGTATCAATACTGAATATTTAATCTCTTATCCCACAGCTGAAAGAATGTATGAATGGTTAAAACATTTCGAAGAGTATCTTTTTGGAAAATTTACTTTTAGACCACGAAAAGCAGTTGTAAAAATTAGTCCCGCAATATCTATTAAATCTTTCTATCCAGAATATCAAAAATCCAAAAAGAATGCAATAAAATATATAACCGATGTTATGCGAAGAGAAATGCAGATTTTATTAGAGCAATGTAAATCTTTAACAAAACCCATCGTTAGACCTTATGACATAGGAGAAGATATCACTTAAATATTTTGAAGAAGATTTAATTTTTAATTTGATTAATGAGAACAATTTCACTTTTTATTAACAAATTTTATAAATTTTGATAAAGGCTCAGTGCCTTTTTTTATACCTTCATCTCTTATAAAGTTTTACATTCATTAACCACTCCCACATATTCGGTTTCAAAACGACTTGTAAACCATAAATTTCAAAACCATATTTCCTTTAACTTACCATTTACTTTCAAAATATCTAAAAAGCGCTTGATAGAATCAAAATTGTTCCCATCAAAAATAGCCATGACAATGTCTAAACCATCTAAAAGTAAGGATTGTAAAAATATACTTCCATCAATTATTCAGCCCTATGGGATAAAACAACAAGAACTAAGGTTTTATATAAGATACTTCATGAGTAATGTTATAGAATTATGATAAAATAAGAAATTATGAAGGTAGCATGAAAAGGTGTTGGAGAAATTAAACAAGTCAGTTCTTAACAGATCCTTCAAGACGATTGAATAGTAATGAGTAAGGTTAAAGGAGGATGATGAAAAAAATTTTTATGTTTTAATAGATATTTCATTCTTCCTTTGGATTGAATCGAAATCATCTTTTTTGAAATCTATTTTTTATTGTTTTATTTCTTGATTGTTTAACAAACTAATTTGTTTATAAGAAAAATAGATTAACAAAATTGCATGTATTAGAATTAAAACAACAAAGATTATAAAGATTATAAATCTTAAATATAAAAATATAAATCTATATGATTCAATAACAGTTAAGATGAGATCCAATAATATCTCCAAAAAAGCAACAGTAAATAAAAATAAGATTAATTTATTAATATCTCTTCTTGTGATAGGATTTATAATTATAGATCGAATTAAATGTGTTAAAGAAAAAATTAAAATTCCATAAGCAAAGGTATGAGAATATAATACTTTTAATCTACCTTCAAATGTCAATGGTTCCTTGAAATTGTCCTTCTCATTTGGATAATGTTTTAACATCTCTTCAGAACCATAATAATATTCATACCACATCGAAGGTTTATATCCAATTTTATAAAAAAACATGAACGTCCCAGTCAACATCTGTAATACCACAAAGATAGCAAAGAATATAATAAAGATCTTATATGATTGTGATTTCATTTTCTAAAAATATCCCATAATAAAATAAATTGAAGGATTAGTAAATAAATATGAAACCCCATCACTGTAAAAAGGTAAAAATAAAAAAACCAAATGTGAGTACTATAATAAATCAAGGAAAATAAAAACAATACAAAAACAATTAATGTAGTAAAAAATAATATATTTTTTAATTTTAATTTTAATTTAGCTTGATATAACATAGCTAAATTAAATAATAAGTACATTCCAAACAAAAATAATTTTATATGAAGATCTTCAAGTCGAATTATGAATGAAGGTTCTAACAACTTTAGGAATTCTTCGTAAGAAAAAGAAAGATTTTCTAACATTAAATAAAAATTACTAATAAGAAATAAAAGAAAAAGTGAATATGTAAATACAATAATTTTTCGTGGTCCATGACTTGATCGGACATTTCCAGTAACTAAAAATTTCATTTTATTTTTCCTACAAATAATCTGTTAGTTTTAAAGTTAATTCCACCATTTTAGATACAGTTCTTGCAGTTAAAGTTGCACCAGAAATTACAGGTATATCTATACCTGGCACAAGAGTAGAATTTTGATTTTTTCCTTCGTATAAAGACAGCCAACGTTCTGTAGGTTTATATTCTATGGGTTCAAAAAAGCTAATTAAATAAATTTTTTTAATTTTATAATGTGGATCTAATACCACCATGATTGACATTTCTTTTGTTCTTACTACATCCGTATGTAAAATTGCATAACCATTGATTTGATTTGATACCTTTGAAACATAAAAGCTATAAAATCTATGAGAAATTTTAAAATCCAATTGTTTTTCTAATTTCTTTATTTCTTCCTCCGAAAGGTATACTCTTTTTTTTTCTATGTTGGATACTCCAAAGGCATCTTTTAACGCTTCTTCTGGTGTAATAAAAACTTTTGATTCTAAGGGGGAAAGGGATAATAAACACCCAAAGACCACTAAGTAGTATTTCATTTTTTAAGCTCCATAATTTTCATTGATAATGAGTCTCAAAATCAATAAAAAAATGCCTTTCTTATTGTCAAGTTAATTCTCTTGTATTTCTTCAAGTAGACTTTCAATTTTTGGATAGATATTTCCAAAATCCCCATTACTCATACACAAAATGATAATCTTTTTTAGCTGATTTTTTTTTGAAATTAGAATATAATCCGGTAAATGTTCTTTTAATTTTTCAACCAATTGTTGAGGGGTTTCACAAAAGAATGCCCTTGAATTCCATATTTTTATATCCTGAATTATCTTTGGAACATCCAATTGTTGGGATTTTTCTACTTTTTTTGGATTATAGATATCTGTAATATAGACTGCATCTGATTTTACAAATGATTTTGGATAAACATCTTGAAATGTATTTCTATGACTGGTAGCACTTCTCGGTTCATAACAGGCAATTAAAAAAATATCTTCAAACCTTTCTTTAAACCCTTTGATGGTTTCATAGACTGCTGTGGGATGATGAGCAAAATCTTCATAAAATTCAATTTCAATTCCTTCTTTGAGGATTTTTTTTCTTAGTTGTTGTCTCCGTAGTACGCCGGGGAATTCATTTATTGCCTTAATAATGATTTCAAAATCAACATTAAGTTGTCTCGCTAAAATCGATGCTGCTAAGATATTGGTATAATTCTGAGAACCAAAAATCTTAGGCGTTACTTTACCAAATGAAAGATAAATTTCACTTCCCTTATATCTTAAAGGATAGATGAGAACATTTTGATTACCAATTCTTAAAGTACTTTTCGTATAATATATCACATTTTCTTTATTTTTTAACAATTCTTGAATGATGGGATAGTCATAATTTGCAATCACCATTCCTTTTTGGGGTATCCATCTCAATAATAACTCAAAGGATTTTTTATAATGTTCTATATCTTTATAGATATCAGCATGATCAAACTCAATAGAAGTTAAAACCAAATAATAAGGTCGATAGTGTAAAAATTTTGGTTGTTTATCAAAAAAAGAAGTATCATATTCATCACCTTCTATTACAAAGTATTGTCCTTTCCCTAAGGAAAAACCAGGATGATTATCCCCTCGAATCCCCCCTGCAAATAATCCTGGTCGAAAACCTGCTTGTTCAAGAATATAGTGAATTAAAAATGTTGTAGTCGTCTTACCATGTGTTCCAGCTACTACTATGGTCTTTTTTCTTTTTAGAAAAAATTCATATAAAGCTTGTGACATACTCATAATTGGCAGATTATAATTCAGTATCGTTTCCACTTCAATATTACCTCTAGAAATTACATTTCCCACAATATAAAGATCTGCCTTTGGAAAACCATTCACCTCTACAATATTACTTTCGGAAAAATCTTGTACGATAAACCCCCACTCTGCGAGCTGAGTAGACATAGGAGGATATAGCTTTCCATCAGAACCTGTTACAACATGACCAGAATCCTTTAACATCTTAGCAAGATTGCCCATAGCAATCCCGCCTATACCAACAATATGGATTTTCATAATATCTCAAACTGTTTTAACATTTTATAGGACTGTAATATATTGTTTATAAATAATACAATCACTATTAAAACTATAAATATCGTATATAATATTATAGACTCCGCAAGTAAAATTAGCATTCGTTTTTTTAATGCATCTCTCCATAAAATCAAGGCATAAATTTTACTGTATATAATAGACATTATCAAAAAGAACCATCCAAAATATGGATGAAGAAAAAAAAATATCAGGGAACTAGTCATAATAATAGCTGTTCTTAGAGAAAAATACGGATTAATTAAATTCAAAGTAGGTGGAATGGAATAAAACTGTAATTTATCAAACAAAATGGAATCGATAATAAAAAAAATATATATGAGAAAGGGAATTATATAATAGATATAAAATATATTTAAAACTTCATCGCTAGTGATAACAATATACCAAAAATATGGACTTAAAATGATAATGAAAGGAAAATGAATCACAAAAGGAACATGATAATAATAATAGTTTTTTAAAGCTTCTGGATATAAAGGTAAATTGTCTTTGAAATCTTTTTTGGAAGTTAAAAAATAAATTTCGAGAAGTTTTAGTGCATGAAGAAAACTCATAAATATCACTAACAAAAAAAAATATTTTACTCTTTTGTAAATCATAATAATGAATTACTTTATGTTAGGTTATATAAGAAAGATTTTATTAATATTTTCTTATAAATCAATTTACAATTTACTCAGAAGATTATATTCAACTTAGCGAAAACAATTATAAAAATTTCAAAACAATAATTAAAATCAAAAAAAGGTTATTTTATTTGATAACCCTGAAAATATCTAAAGAAAAACAATTTAGAGAAATTCGCATTTTTTCTTAGAAATATTAATTTACAAATAGTAAAATTAAAATTTATATTAATGAAAAAGAATATCCCCTAGAGAGATTATATATTTATTACCATCTCATTTCTTTAATTCAAAATAATGAGATTGATATACCCTTCACTCGAACAATAACATTTGAAAATTTTCCAAAAGATAGTTTTGAATATAAAGTTTTGTCACTATTTAATATCGCCGATTTAAATCTATTCAAAAAAATATTATTGATGAAATTATCGAACTACGTAATAATCCAAAGGAATATTTAAGAAATTACAACATCGATTAAAATATTATAAGAATATATAATATTCCTGATCAAATTTTGATCCAAACTAAAGAAGGAAGAAAAGCGGTAAGAGAAGCCATTAATGTTCTTGAAAATACCACCCCTATAGCATAAACTATACATTTCAAAGAGCTTAATCCAAAGTAGCGAATACCATGTTCAAGATATTGAAAGGAATTGTAAGCCATCATAGTAGCGATGGAGAAACAACACAGAATTGAATTTTAAGATTCGGAAAATTTAATGAAATAAGCGAAGTAATCTCTTTTGGAATCTTTGATCCCGAAAATCGTGATTCAATTTTTAATAATGATGGAATATTATATAGAAGTCATAGAAACAATCTTTTAAATCCTACTTTGAAATTTTTTGGAATTAGATTTGGCTATCATAAAACCTATGATTTTATGGGTACCATCAATTTTGGAAGTTAAAATATTGATAATTAATTTGACTAATAAGAGTCCAAAATTAAATTTACGAAAATGATTTGAATTTAGCTTTAAAAATTAAGATAAAAAAAATTGATTGATATATCAGTCAAAATTTATTGGATATATGGATTTTACATCTTCAACGAACTTTAAACATATTTCCCCAAGTAAGGTGGGACAAGATTGGCATCATAAAAATTGTTTCGGTTGTGGCATTGATAATCCCTTCAGTTTAAAAGCAAGTTTTTTATTTGATGAAGAAACGGGAGAGGTTCGATTTGACTATATCATAGGAAAACAATTTGAAGGTGCACCAGGATATTCTCATGGTGGTATATTGGCTTCTTTATTAGATGAAGCTCAAGGGTGTCTATGTTTTCATGTTGGACATGTGGTTATGACAGAAAAACTTTTTATGAATTATCACAAAGCTGTTCCATTAAATACTCCCATAAAAATTAGAGCCTGGTTAACTGCAGTTCGTAAAAGACGTCTCTATACAAGAGCAACCATCCATAAATGGAATCAAGATTTACAAAAAGATGAATTACATGTCAGTTCAAGTGCAAGTTGGTACATAATTCCAGAAAGAATACAACAAAAGATCTTTCAGACTCACTTTACAAATGAAATATTGGAAAAACAAAGAACCATCTTGGAGCTCAACCGAAAAAGAGCAAGAGAAATTAGACTTCGATTAAGAAATCAAATAAAGAGGTAAGATTAAGCAGATGCTTTAGATTCGCTTTTTTCTTTTTTTGTTTCTGAATTACCTTCCTTCGCGGAATTACCATTGTTTCTTTTGTAATCTGTTATATAGAAACCACTACCTTTAAAAACAATACCAACTCCGCCACCAATCACTCTTTCTACTGTGCCTTCACACTCTGGACATATAGTATCTGGTTGTGATGTTATAGTCTGAAATTTATCATACTTATGTCCACAACTTTTACATACATATGTATATGTTGGCATATGTCCAATTTTTTTTCTCTTTATATCTTGTAAATTAATTTACTAAAATTTTTATAAAATATTTTATATGTAATTTTTTTATTCTTTACATGACAGGAAGAGATCAATTCTTGTTAAAAAAACTATTTTTAAAATATATATTATGTTAGAGTATATCAAAAATCTACAAAAAAAAGAAATTGAAGTGACATTAGAGAAAGCACTCTTTATATTTAGTTTATTCCCCCTCTTATTAAATTGGATTGTTGGATTATATTTTTTAAAAGATGAACATAAAAAAATTTATATTTATAGAAATTTTATCGTCTCTTTTGTATTTTTAATCCTTAGCTCATTTTTATATTTAATCTATGCATTTTTTATAAATTTTATTTCTATTGTTTTACTAAATCCCATATTCTTTATGTTTCAACTTTTTTTTACCTTAGGGTACATCTATATATCGATTACCCAAATTTTATCTTATTATCAAGGTCAAGATTACTGGATTCTAAGAAAAATTGACAAGCTGTATATTATTATTTTAGAATATTTATAATAATTCATTAATAACTTTTTCATAATCTGGTTCTTTTGCCATCCCATATACTGATATATCTCTCTCTAAAATGTATTGAAAAGTAGTTTTCCCTAAGGTGATAATTTTCCAATCTTGACTTAGGTTTTGATAATCCAATTGTAAAATTTGAATACTTTCATAAAAAGCATCAAAAATAGAAGGACTACCAAAAATTAGAAAAGCATTTTTAGGAATACTTTCAATTTCTTCTTTTTGCAAGAATCTTTTTTGTGTTTCGTATACAATCCAATGTTCTATTGAAAATCCAGAAGATTCTAATATATTAAAAAATTCTTGTCTTCCCTCTTTGGCGCTTACTGCTATAATTTTAACTTCATGTTGTTTATATTGATTTTTAATTTGATTCGCTAAGTCTATTGCTGTTCCATCTTTACTAAGAAAAATGCTTTCTTCTTTTACATCGGGAAAGTTCTTCAAAAAAATTTCTTTCGACTTCTCACCATTTAAATATATTAAATCTTGAGAATGAAAACTATGATTTTTAAATTTTAAACTTCGTATCCCCTCTGCACTAAAAATACAATAGATTGTCAAATGTTCATTTTTTAAGTTATTAAAAGAAGTTCTTTGATTTTTTATAAAATCATCATAATAAAAAGTTTTTATGATAGAATAAAATTGTATAGAAGGATTAAGAAATTTTTCTTTTAAAATTTGATTTTTGTCTTCTTTTCCGAAAACAACTATAGGATTTTTTTTGATTAATTCATCATATAAAAATTCCACCAATTTCTCAGGATTCTTATGATATCTTATAATATAAATATCTTTATTTTTTTTTCCATAT
>JBEQAN010000029.1:0-9089 GCA_041640315.1 Leptospiraceae bacterium | reverse complement strand
TTCCAAAATTCATTTCGCAGTAGATAGCATGTTCATCCCAATCCAGATTTCTATAGCTATAAGGTCCAAATACTAAAATGATGCCTTCTTTCTTCTCGTGATCCAATAATCCGCGAGTTCCAATCAAAAGTCTTCTATGATTCATACAATGCATATAAAATGTTTCTGTTTTTTCTAAAACTACCTCAAATAGACTTCTTTTTAATGTTTTGTTGTATATTAAATCTTCTTCGGTATAATTTGTATTCATATAACCTCGAAATTATTTGATGTAAATAATATTTAAATTTCTAAACTTATCTCCTCTTCGATGAGAATAAAAATTTTGAAATGTTTGGAATTGATTACCAGATAAATAATCAAAGGGATCTTCGATTATGAATTTATTATGATCTTTTAATGATTTTATTACGTATTCGGTATTTTTCCACAAATCTATTAAATACTTAGAAACATGAGAATTTTTATATTTTGTAATGGGAAATAAGCTAGCAACATCTTCATCCACTTCATAAAGATCCTCTGGAATGTATACACCAGGAAAAATGGTTATAGGGTAGTTGATCACTTCTTTATAATTATGATTTTTTTCTATTACTTTTAATTCATAAATTCTTTTTTCTATATGATGGATCATCATTTCAAGACTATGCGATACAATCCCTCTATAAAGACCACGCCAACCAACATGAATTAAACCTACAAATTTTTCTTTTGTATGGGGGTTCGAATGAAAAAACAAAGGAAGACAATCAGCAGTTCTGATACATAATACTACATTTTTTAATTTTGTAATTAAACCATCTGCTTTGTGATAATATAGATTTTGATTCATTGCAATATCATATTCAGTAATTTGTATTGTATCAAAACCATGTACCTGTTCTAAGAAAAAAATTCTTTCTTGTGGAATTTGAAAAAAATTTGATAAAAATTCTTTTTGCTTTTGGATTTGTTTTTGTGGGTCTTCTTCTTGAATTATGGATTCTAAGGATTTTCCAAAAATACTTGCTTCAATATCATAATTGACATATTTTAATTCCGGTGTCATTATAATACCTAAATTTTATTTAATGGATGTTTTAAAAGAAAAAAATCATGTAAGTCCATCATTTCTTGAATTTCTTTTTCTGTTAACTTATCTTTTGAATCTATGAATTTATAGATTTGATTTTGTTGTAGCAAATCTTTTCTTTGATGTATGAGATTTAATGTATAAAATAAATTCTGAAATTTTGTGTAAAAATGATCTTCCCATGTAATTCGTTCGCCCGCTATCATTAAATTGAAATTGATATCTTTTTTAATTTCTTGGGGAGATAAATGAGATATATATAATTTAATAGGTGTTAGATAAAATACCAATAAATTCTTTTTTGGTAAATATAAATTGTTTAAAAAATAATGCTCTGATTCTATGAATTTTGGAATCATGATGATGGTATCTAAGAATGATATATCTGGTAGTTCAAATATAGAAAAATAATGAGATAAATTTTGAAAAGTAAAAAGATAGGGATTTTTTCTGCTGAAATACTTAGGTTGTTTAATTTTAATATTTTTTCGATTAGGACATTTAAAGATTTGAGTTTCCCAATAAATATCTTGGGTTAAATATTTTTCAAATAATTCTTCTATTTCTTGTTCTAAATCTAAGATTTCTTCTTTATTACAATCCATAATATTTTATTTAATAATCCAAATAATTATGATTTAATAAAAGAATCAATCAATATTTTTTATTTATTTCAAGGGAAGAGAATTTGATTGGTTGCAAATAATGAGTTTATTTTATAATAGATTCCAAATATATGGATTTTGATTTTATAATTTTTTAATTTATGGGAAGTTTACAAACATTGTTAAATCGAAATGTACCTTTAGTTAAAATCTGTGGGAATAAATTTGAATCTGAAGTTTTAAAAGTTGCAAGCTTTAAACCAGATTTCATGGGATGGATTTTTAGTCCTTTTAGTCCAAGAAAAATTGAGCTTAAAGATGCAATAAAACAGTTCTACACTATTAAAGAAAAACATAATGAAATTTTAACCGTTGCGGTATTTTCCGGAAATCCTATGAACGAAATTCTTCATATTGTAAAGTCCCTAAATGAATTCAATTGTATAGATTTGATTCAAGTAACAGAAGATAGCACATTCATAAAAAATCTTAAGATGGAGTTAGAAAAACATGATCTTTCAATTCCTGTGGTACCTGTAATAAGACCCCAAGCAATTATAACAGAGGATATTTTTTCTCCTTTTGAACCTTCTCAGTTATACATCTTAGATCGTTTTGATCCAGAGAAAAGAGGGGGTACTGGTAAACAAATCCCTCCAGAATATTTTAAAAATTCCATAAAAAAAAATTTTCTAGTTGCAGGGGGAATTAACTCCTCTAATGTCTTGGAAATTCTTCAATATTCCAAAGCGATGGGAGTAGATTTAAGTTCTGGAGTTGAAGATTCGCCAGGAATAAAAAATGAAAAAAAACTAGAAGAGTTATTTTTTAAGGTCAAAAACTTTAAAATTCTTGATGTCTGATATCCTTAGCCTCTAAATAATAAATTACATTCTCTGCAATATTGGTACTTAAATCTCCAATTCGTTCTAATGCTCTTATAATAAGTCCACTAGCAAGGATGGGGTTTTTATCTAAAATTTTTTCTTCATATTCATCGATATTGATTTCTAGTTGTAAACTTTTATTTGCATGTTCTTTGCTTTCATATAATAACGATTGAATAGCATTTTGGAGAGAATCTGTAGTTAATTCTAATAACTTTTGTAAATCTGGACTTTTATTATAATCTAAGTCAGATTTTAGACTCCATTTTGCGATAGTTTTAGATTCATCACCAATTCGTTCTAGATCTCTTGTTGACTTCATTACACTTACAATATAACGAAAATCAATTGCATAAGGATCTTTTAAGGCTAGTATATTTAAACAAGCATTATCGACTTCAACTTCCATTCTATTTAAATCTATATCCATGTTTAACACTTCATTTAAAAGTTTTGGATCTCTTTTTTTTAACACTTCGAGAGCATGATTATATATACCTTCTGTTTTTCTACACATTAAATGAATCATTTCTTTTAATTTGTCAATCTCTTTTCGAATCATGTGTATATAAAAAAATTATAACTAGGATTTTCTATTATTTTTTTGAAAAAATAATGAAAGATTCATTAAAATATCTAAAAATGTTAACAAAATGTAATAAAAATGTAATATTTCTAATTAAGAATTAACAAATTGATTAACAATTGATAATCTAATAAAATCATTAAAATAGAACGGAGCTGGATATGTTAATACGAAAAAAAAAATTAATTTCGAAATATTTTATTTGTTTTTAATTTCTTTACTCCTTTTAACTTATTGTGCAAAAAGGAAAGAGCCAATTATGATTGATGGTTCTAGTACAGTGTATCCCATTACACAGGCTGTTGCTGAAGAGTTTATGAAAGTGAATACTGATTATAACGTGACAGTTGGTATCTCGGGTACTGGTGGTGGATTCAAAAAGTTCTGTAATGGTGAGACAGATATCTCTGATGCTTCAAGAGAGATTAAAAAATCTGAAATGGAAAACTGTGCAAAAAATAATATTGAGTTTATCGAAATTCCAGTGGCTTATGATGCGTTAAGTGTGATCGTAAGTTATAAAAACAATTTTGTGGATCAATTCTCTGTAGAAGAGTTGAAGAGGATCTTTACTCAACATAATCCAGTGAAAAGATGGAATGAATTAAGGCCAAACTGGCCAGATAAAAATATTAAAGTTTTCTCTCCTGGTCAAGATTCAGGTACCTACGATTATTTCGTTGAAACGATCTTAGGAAAAGATGAAAGAGTTCGACCAGATGCAGCATTCAGCGAAGATGATAATATTCTTGTAAAAGGTATTAGTGAAGATCCCTATGCAATTGCATTTTTCGGTTTATCATATTATGAAGAAAATAAAAATCTTCTTAGAGCAATTCCAGTTGTTAATCCACAAACTAAGAAAGCTGTTGAACCAAATTTAGAAAACGTAATGAATCGATCCTATGTGCCACTCTCAAGACCCTTATTTATTTACGTAAAAAAAGCTTCTTTATCTAAACCTGGTGTAAGAGAGTTTGTGAATTTTTATTTACAAAATGGGTTTGAAATTTCTAAGCAAGTAGGTTATATACCTTTCCCACAAGATGATTATAAGATTCTCCAAGCATATTTCCAAAAAGAAAAAGTTGGTTCTCCGAAAAATGAAAAAGGTGCTGGAGAGTTTTTCTCCATAAAAGAATTATACGGTATGTAAAATTCTTATTGAAACAAAAATAATATTTATAAAAAACGTTCATTATATGGAAACCCTGCCTAATCAACAAAAAAAAATATTGACAGAAGCAATTGAAAAAAGAAGAGAAGAAGTGTTTTCCCGTTATGGGAAAGCACCTTCGAAAGCAAAAAGTGAAATTTTAATTAAACATATATTAAGATATCATGCTTGGCTTACCATTTTTGTTACATTAGCGATTGCATATGTGCTTTTACAAGATGGACTAACATTTTTCAGAAAGGTATCGATTTTTGAGTTTTTATTTTCTACGGAATGGGCTCCTTTTGGAAGTCCAAAAAAGTTTGGAGTACTTCCCTTGGTTAACGGTTCTTTAATGGTTGCTTTTGGTGCTATCATTGTTGGTATCCCCTTAGGTTTAGGAACAGCGATTTTTTTAACCCAATATGCTTCTCGCGTTGTAAGAGAAATTTTAACACCCCTAATCGAAATATTAGGGGGTATTCCTACTGTCGTATACGGTTATTTTGCTCTTGATATTGTAACCCCTTTATTAAAAAAATATATATTCCCCCAAATTGAAATTTTTAATGCATTATCCGCCTCTATTGTGATTGGAATTTCGATTATACCTTTTATTGCATCCCTTTCGGCTGAAGCGATTCGTGTTGTTCCACAGAGGATTCAAGAGGGAGCATTTGCACTCGGTCTGACAAAATATCATGTGGTAACAAGGGTGACAATACCAGCTGCATTATCTGGTATTGTAGCATCCATTATCTTAGCGTTTGCACGAGCTATTGGAGAAACCATGACTGTAACACTTGCTGCGGGCGCTAATCCAAAAATTGGGTTAAATTACTTAGATTCTATTCAAACCATGACTGCTTATATTGTTCAAGTCTCCTTAGGGGACACTCCTTATGGTAGTATTGAATATTATTCTATTTATGCTATTGGTTTGACATTGTTTGTTGTGACCTTTGTATTTAATGTTCTTGCTTTACTACTCGTAAGAAAATTTAGAGAGGTTTACAAATGACATTTCAATTTGATTATAAGCTATATAAGAAATATCATATTTTTGGGATAGTATTTCAGATGGTAACATTAACATTAAATATTATTGTGATATTTCTATTGTTTTATCTTTTGTTTTCTTTAACAGAGAAAGGATTACCAAGTTTGGATAAAAAATTTTTTCTCAATCCTCCATCGAGATATCCAGAGAGGGCGGGTATGCTACCAGCCATAGCTGGTTCCTTTTGGATTATCTTACTTACGGGATTTTTCTCAATTATTATGGGAGTACTTGCAGCAATTTATCTAGAAGAATATAGTAGTAAGACAAGTAAATTCATAGCCTTAGTAAAATTAAATATTCAAAATTTAGCAGGGGTACCTTCTATTATTTATGGAATTTTGGGTTTAACCTTATTTGTACGGGCATTTGGTTTAGGACGTAGTTTATTAGCAGGGGCATTAACCATGTCACTATTAATATTACCAACCATCACCATTGCTACCCAAGAAGCTTTGCGTGCTATTCCAGATTCATTTCGGTATGCGGGATATGGAATTGGTATGACAAGATGGCAAGTTGTTAGGTATCAAGTTTTACCCTTAGCATTGCCTGGTATCTTGACAGGAATCATTTTGGGGATTTCTCGTGCGGTGGGAGAGACAGCTCCTTTAATTATGATTGGAGCCCTCACATATGTTGCAAACGTTCCTTCTAGTATAATGGATAGTTTTACGGTGATTCCCATCCAAATTTTCAACTGGACCTCTCTACCACAACAGGCATTTCATGATTTAGCAGCAGCTGGTATTATTGTATTGTTAGGTTTTTTAATACTAATGAATTCATTTGCCATATACTTAAGAATTTATTTCCAAAGAAAACTAAAAAATATTCAATAACTACATGTAATAAGGAATGTTTTATGAAAGATATTAAGATAAGTATAGACAAAACAAATCAAAATAAAGTTGAACTTGTTTCAAAGTTTAAGGTTATTAATGCAAATCTTTATTATGGAAACTTCAAAGCAATTTCAGATCTAAATTTAGAAATATATAAAAATACCATTACCGCATTAATTGGACCTTCTGGCTGTGGAAAAAGTACCTTTCTTAGAACTTTAAATCGAATGAATGATTTTATTGAAGGATTTCGAGTAGAAGGACAAATCCTTTTAGATAATGTAAATATTTATGATCCTAAGGTAGATCCAGTGGAAATTCGTTTAAGAGTTGGGATGGTATTTCAAACCCCTAATCCTTTCCCAAAATCTATTTATGAAAACATTGCCTTAGGACCTAAAATCAATGGATATAAGGGCAATTTGGATGAATTAGTCTACGAAGCACTATCAAAAGCTTATTTATGGGATGAAGTTAAAGATAAGTTAAAAGAAAGTGCATATTCCTTATCTGGAGGTCAACAACAGCGATTATGTATTGCAAGAGCAATCGCTATGCAACCAGAGGTTTTACTAATGGATGAACCAACCGCTAGTTTGGATCCTATATCTACAAATAAGATAGAAGAATTAATCTTAGAACTAAAAGAATATTATACGATTGTGATTGTAACTCATAACATGCAACAAGCAGCACGAATTGGAGATTTTACCGCTTTATTTTATCAAGGTAGATTGATTGAATATGATTCAACCTTCAAAATTTTTACAAATCCGCGTGAAAAACTAACAGAAGATTATATTACAGGAAGATTTGGATAGTAGAAATTCTTCCTAATGAACTCACAACATGTATGGGATGAGTATTATAAAACTCATTCCCAAAGGTTAATTTATCCAGATGAAAACTTAGTCAGGATATTAGAAAAACAAGAACTTACGAAGTTTAGTTCTGCACTTGATTTTGGATGTGGAAGTGGGAGACATTTAAACTATCTTAAGCAAAAAAACATCAAGCACTTATATGGAATGGATTATTCTTGGGAAATTATATATAAAAATCAATTTTTCTATAAGGATATTCATTTTATTTATTATGATGGTATATCCCCTCTACCTTTTCCAGAAAATTTTTTTGATATCATTATTTGTTGGGGGGTTTTACATTATAATGATTCAAAAATGAGAAAGTTTTTATTAAGTGAATTTTATCGGGTTTTGAAACCAAAGGGATTATTTACTGGAACGTATCGATCTAAGAATGATACTCATTTTCAAGAATCAGCGGTTCGAAATGCGAAAATTTATTTTTTTGATGAGAAAGAAATTCACCGAGAATTAAACGCTATGAATTTTGATCAAATTCAAATAGGATATACTGAAAGAACGCCACTCGGAAATCTTCACACTAAAATAGCTCATTATTTTTTTCTATGTAAAAAATAAAATCATTATATTTCCATAATGATTTTAATTGATCTCATTGAAATATTGAAATTGAAAAAAAATTTCATCTAAGTCTAAATATAATAAATTTTTTTATTGAAAATAAAACTTAATTAAGTTATAAAGTAATATATAACACAAATACATATACAGTGTATACGTATTTGTGTTTACGAATTTATTAAAGGTTAAAGGAGAATGAGTATGAGTGTACAAGCAACTAAAAAAAACGAACAACAAATATTAAAAAAATTTGTCGATACTTTGGATCGCTGGTTAACTAATGAAGATATTGGATTAAACATGTATGGTTGTGTAGAATGTAACCAATGTGGCGAAGCATGTGCTTGGTATCTTGAAACGGGCGAAGAAGAAATGCATCCTAAAGTGCGAGCGGATTTCATAAGAAAAGTCTGGAAGCGATATAAAACCCCAATGGGAAAATTCCTTGGTGCTTTGGGTGTGATTGAATCTCCCACTGTCGATGATCTTAGAAAAAATATGTATATTTATTGGCAATGTACCTTATGCGGTAGATGTACCTTAGCATGTCCAATGAATATATCTAACCGTTCACTTTATAGAGCAATGAGAGCTGCCTATACAGAATCTGGTTTGTCTTACGAAAACCCAACATTAAAAAGCATCATCGAGAATACAGAAAAACTAAGACATTCTTTTGGATTAACACGTGAGTATGTTTTTGCAAGACCAGGATTGTTTTTAGGTTATGAAGGGGTAGAAGTTCCTATTGATATCAAAGGAGCTGAGTATTTATTTGTATGTCCATCTGCTGGAAATACAAGAATACCTGAACTTGGAATTAAATTAATTAAAATTTTGAATGCTGCTCAGATTAACTATACTGTATCATCAAAAATCGTCGATACTGGAACAGAAATTGATCATATTGCTGTGCATCATGAATTATCTAAAAAAGTTTTAGAAGAATGGGAAAGCGAAGCAGAAGCACTAGAAGCGAAGTATGTTGTAGTGGCTGAATGTGGATGCGATGTTAGAACCATGTATGTGGAAGCGGAAAAAACCCTTGGAAGACCATTCAAATTCCCCATAATATCCATTGATACCATCATAGAAAAAGCAATTGATGAAGGAAAATTACCCGTTGAACCTATAGATGAATCTGTAACGTTCCATGATCCTTGTTATGTTACAAGACTCTCTGGTCGTGGAGATGAATATAGAAGATTTTTACCTAAAATTGTAAAAGACTTTAGAGAAATGACTCCGAATAAAGAACACAACTATTGTTGTAATGGTGGTGCGGGTGGAATGAGATTACCAGAAAATACTGAGAAAAGAAGAAAAATTTCACGATTAAAAGCAGAACAAATTAAAAATACAAATGCTGATTTAGTAACGACTCCTTGTGCAGTATGTTATCTAAATCTAAAAGATACCACAGAAGT
>JBEQAN010000028.1:0-9273 GCA_041640315.1 Leptospiraceae bacterium | reverse complement strand
ATTAGAAAATCAAACAATTATTAATTTATTTCCAAAAATTGAGAATGTAAAAGTTTATTTTTCGAATATTAAACTTTTTATTAGTATTGGAATTAAATTTTGATTTTATTTAAATCCTAATTTTAATAGTATCAAAAATCCTGATTTTTCACTGAATTATATAAAAAATAAAATTCATCAATTAGTAAAATAAAATGATATTCTCTATGCATAATAAAATGTGCCAAAAAATATTTTGGAATATTGTAAGAAAAAAAATATTTCTTATTATAGTTAATTCTTGCTTGTTTTGAAAAAGTTTAATTTTATAGATTATAAAAATTGTAAATAAAATCGTAGGTAAAGAAAAAATCCAACTGACAATTTTTGTATATTGTCCAATAAAAATCAGACTAATAAATAAAATTAAATATAATATCATTTGTTTTAATGTGAAATTGATTCCTTTTACTACTGGAAGCATGGCAAGTTTTGCTTTTTCGTAATCTTCTTTTCTAAAAATCGCTAATGCCCAGAAATGTGGTGGTTGCCATAGAAATAATAACAAAAATAAAAAAATTCCGTAATAAGAAATTGTTCCAGTGATTGCAGATTCCGCAATAAAAGGTCCGATGGCACCAGAAAAACTACCTATCAGTGTATTAATGGTATATCTCGGTTTTAACCAAAGAGTATAAATAAAAATATAATTTAAGAAGGCAAATAAAGCAAATAGCATAGGAAGTAATCCAACATAATAACCTAATAGAAAACTTCCCAAGCCAATAAAACTTGAAGCTATATAATAAACTTTCATTGGAGGTACTTCATAATCTACGAGATATCTATATAGTGTTCTCTTCATCACTTTATCGATATTATGTTCTAGAATTTGATTATATGCAAACGAAGACATGGCACATAATAATGTTCCCAGCGTTGTAAAAAATATGATTTGGAAATCGTGAACTTTATAATAAAGAAAAACGGGAATTTCTGTTATTACAATATTAAGAGCTAAACCAGGTTTAAATAGTTGGTAAAACGATTTTAATTTATTTGAGTGCATTTATTAATTACTTATAGTGTTTAATTTCAGTTTGATATGTAGTGTGGTTAAAAACAATACCGTTGCGGTAAAGGAGTGAAGAACTCTGATTAAAGTAGGTAATTCAAAAATAATATTCATAATTCCTAAAAAAACCTGAAATACTAATAAAGATACAAGAAATAGAAACTCATTAACCATAAATTGATTTTTGTAAAATTGATATAATAAATAAATACTAAATAATAATAAAAATATACCAAAAAAACGATGACTCAATTGCATTTCAAAACCACCTTGTAATGAAGGTATAAATACTGTATTAACGATTTCTAAATTCATATCCTTGATAACTTCTGTATAGCAATGGGGGAATTTTTCACAAACTAAACCAACATAATTAGCACTCACTCTACCACCAAGAAAGATTTGGAAATACACCAAAAGTAAAAAGAGGGTGATTAAAAATTTCAAACTTTTAACGTTACTGAATTGATTTTCAAATTTTATGGTTTTGTTTTCAAAAAATAGTTTATAAAAAATATAATAAATAATGCTTACATAGAAAATTGCATTTAGTAAATGAAATTTTACAACGTAAGCATTTAATTGCCGAGTTATGGTTTCTCTTCCAAGGAGAATTTGAACCACTAATACCAAGGAACTTAAAAGTATATAAGGTAAGAATCTTTTTCGTATGGGTTTGTATTTAATGCCTATAAAAAACCAGGCAAGATATACCATTCCTAATATCCCTGCAACGAGTCGATGAATAAATTCTAAATAGATTTGATAATCTAAGGGTGGTATAACATAACCATGACATAAAGGCCAGTCTGGACATGCCATACCTGCATCTTCAGCTCTTACATAAGGACCTAGAAGAATTGTTAATAATGATAGGGAAAATATAATAACTGTGAGGATTTTAAATAAAGAAAATATGTTTTGATTAGTAGGAGTTAGATCATTGGAGAATAGATGATTTTTTGAATGTTTCATATATTCAAAAAATTTTTAGTTTCATTTATGGTCGATA
This sequence comes from Leptospiraceae bacterium, assembly GCA_041640315.1. Taxonomy (GTDB): domain Bacteria; phylum Spirochaetota; class Leptospiria; order Leptospirales; family Leptonemataceae; genus SKYB61. The sequence continues at coordinate 7,207 of JBEQAN010000028.1, read as the reverse complement.
AGATTTTATCTATAAGTAATTATAAATTTTTTTTATGAATCTCATAGTTTTGAATATTATTTTTCTTTATTTTATAATTCCAAGGTAATGAAAAGGGATTTCCAAGTTCTTTTAAAGTATTTTGTATGTCTTTATGTAAAAAGTGCTTTCCTGTTAGTGGGGGAATTATATACTCATATAATTGATTTTCATAATAAAAGCGAATCCCATAAGCGTGTAAATAAGTTCGATCCTCTTGACGTGCTAAACTTGGTCTAGAATAGATGGGATCTCCTATTATAGGTGCACTTAAACTTTTCATCGCTACGCGGATTTGATGGGTCTTTCCTGTTATAGGTTTTAATAAAAAAAGTCGAAAGTATTTTGCATCTTCTGTTATGATGGGATAGGATTTAAAAAGTGTAATTGCAGGGTTATTCTGTGAATGTAATAATTTCCATTTACTTCTACGATCTTTTGTCATATCTCCAATGACAACACCCTGTTTTTTCTTAGGTTTATCATAAGAAAGTGCAAGATAGATTTTTTGGATATGGTGATATCGGAAAAGATTGCCAAGTTTACTACTTGCATCTCTGCCACGTGCAAACAATAATAATCCAGATGTTATTTTATCAAGCCGATGAACAGGGAATAATCTTTCCCCTTTGGGTAAAATTTCTTCCTTCTCCATAAATCGAATAATCTTCATGAGATCAGCCTGTGGAGTATCTTCGTAAAACGATATTCCTTCTGGTTTGTAAAAAACTATAAAATCTTTGTGATTTTCTATAATCTTAATTTTATTTATCCATTCTTGATATGATGCGTTCATTATACCTTTCCTTCTTTTAAACGTTCTTTGTATATTTTTACATGATAATTTTTAAATAGATTATCTTTCACTTGAAGAATATGTTTCTGTCTTTTTTCAGTAAGAAGGGTTTGTTTAATTCGGTCTTTTACCTCATTAAGGCTTAATGTTCTTGATTTACCATTATTATCTTGGATGGTAAATTCATTATTTTTTCTTAGTTCATAATATTTTTTTATTTCTTCTTCTGTAATATTCAAGTCTTTAAATTCATATTGTATATAATAATTTGTATGAACTTGTTTTATAATTAGAGTTTTAAATATTTCTGTGTATCCTTGAATATCTTTTTCATAAGGAGATTTTTGTAAAACAATAAAAGGGACATATACTTGGTTTAATAATGGAGCAATTTCATTGATTGATAAGTCTTTGGGTTCAACTTGGTATTTACGAATTGCATCAAAAAAATCTTTTATTTTATAAGTTTGATTGTCTAAGACAAATAATTCTAACTCTTCATCCCAATTGTTGAGTGAAATATTTTCAATTTTTTTTATGGTATCTTCGTTTAATTTAAAATTATATTTTTGTTGTAATTCTTGGATATGGTGGTTTAGACTATTTCTTTTGAGCATGTTTGATTGTTGATGTGCTTGTTCTTTTGAAAATCGTTCAATTTTATTTTCATCCATTAAAATTTGTTCTTTAATAGTGTTTAATTCACTTTCTTTATATTCTTTAATATAATTAGGGTTATTTAAAAATTTTCTTGCAGAAAATTGAGATTTTTTATGATAATCTTGATACATACTTGAAAGGTCTTTTTCTTTTATCTCTTTTACACCTAAGTTTCTAATAATCCAATACCCTGCATTATCTTCTACTAAAATAAATTTACTATTTTTATTTTCTTCTTTTAATAGTGCATCCGTAAGGTGTGATACTGGATTTTGACCACAATTGAGGCATATAGGGTCTACTAATCCACCTAAAATTTTATATCTGGGATTTTCATTCTTTTCGAAAATAATTTTTTCAATTTCTTCTTCTTTTGTAGTATCATTTAATTGTTTTAATGTTTGCTTTGCTTCTTCATTTCTATCTACCTTTTGATCTTTTCTCAAAAACAGTAATTGCATATGAATAAATTTATAAATATAATCTGAGATTTTTTCTTGAGAAATTAGATTCATGGAATTTAAAAAAGCTTTTTCGTCTAAAAATATTAGATTTTTTTGTATATCTTTTTGATATTCTTTTTGGATTTGTTCTGGTAAATTATAGTAAGCCAAACTACCAACGGATAAAAAAGCAAGTTCTTCTAAAATTTGATTTTGAATAGCAACGGATAAATCTTCTTTTTTATGGAATTGGTTTAATTTCACAATAAATTGTAAATCTTTTCTTTGTATTGTTTCGATTTTGTCTCCGTTTTTATATTCAACTAACACTTCATTAGGATTATTACATGAAGGTAAATAAATAAAAATAAATATTAAGAATATTTTGAATATATTTTTTTTAAGCATAGGATCTCCTTTTAAATTGTTGTTTTATTCAAATTTAAAAATAAAAGGTGAGTGTTTTTTGGAATTTTCATGTGGCTCTTCTCGACTGATTTTTTTTTCAGACATTAGATTACTACTATTATTTTGGTTCTCTAAATGTTTAACCCTTATTTTTTCTTCTTTTTTTTCGCCATTTTCTTCATAAGGTGAACTTTTCAATATGCTTGTTTTATTCTGTTCAGTTTCTTTGGAATTTCCAGGATTTACAAAAAGTTCTATTTCTTTTGATCTTTCATCCACAAGTTCGTTTTGAAGGTTCATCCGAGATATTAAAGATTCAATATGAGGTGGTATATATACAACTTGCTTTAAGATTTCTTTTTTTAATTTTTTTAATCGATGAAATTCTTCAACTAATGAATCTCTTAATTTAAAAGAATATTCTCTATCCATTTGTAATGTATTTAAAAAACTCTCAATTTCCTCCATATCTCGGTTAATTCGTTCCAATTTTCTAATTAAATGGATAACTTTTAAATTCAATTTAAATCTCCTAAAGACTCCATAGATTTTTTATATAAATTATATAAGTTTTATGATTTTTCAATCTATTTTTTTTAAAATTTTATTCAGGTTTGAAAACTCTTTTTAGCAGATTAAATTAATTTTTATATTCAATAGCTTTTTTGAGGTATTCTAATGCTTCTTCTTTATTACCAGAAAAAAGAGATAAAATACTTAAATCTAAATAGGTTTTTTTATCTTTTTTTTCTTCAAGTTCAATACTTTTCTGAATTAACTTTTTTTGAACCTCTTCTAAAAATTCTATATGTTCTTTATTACGTTCCTTTCGCATTTTATTTAAATAGTTCTCAAACGATTTATAATTTTCATCTTTTTCTGTAATTTCTTTTAGCTCTTCAATAAAAGCCTCTGATTTTCCTAATTGAAATAAAATTCCAGCATGAAGATTTTTTAATACTAAATCATTTGGAAAAATTTTTAAAAACTGTTCACATATACTTAAAGCTTTCTCGTATTGTTTTAGTTGGATCAATGAATAAACTATACCTTTTATAGCAATTTTATTATGGGGGTCTTGTTTAAGCACCAAATTGAACTGTTCAATTGCTTCTTTATATTGGTTTTGTAATTCATAAATATATCCTAATAAAAGATAACTTTTGGTAAAATCTTTCTTGTATGTGATAGCATGTTTTAAAGAAGTTATAGCATCTTCCCATTTATTGATATGAAAATATTCAATAGCTAAATTATAATAAGCAATCCAATCTTCTTTATTGATTTCTAAATATTTTTTGTAATAGTTAATAGAGAGATGATGTTCTTTGAGTTGTGAAGAGGAATAAGCCATTTTATTTAAATAACTAGGATTTTTAGTTATTTCATATAATTCTTGATATAATATTAAAGCGTTTTTCCAATCCTGTTGTGTTTCAAAGTATTTTGCTTTTTGGATTTTTTCTTTTATTGGTGAATTCATTTATTCAATTTCCATACAGATATCTAAAAATTTCGCACTATGGGTTAAAAATCCCATACTAATGCCTATAGGGTGTTTTATATTTTTTAATAAATACAAATCTTCTGGTCGCCATCCACCAGAGATTTCTATTAGAGGGGGTTGAATTTGCTTTTCTTGACAAAATTTAAATATTTTCTCTATTGCTTCTTCGATTGTTTCTATGGACATATTATCGAGTAAAATAACATCAATACCATTGATTATCGCTTCTTCAATTTGAGAAATATTATCCACCTCAACTTCGATTTTTATATTGGGATATTGATCTTTGATTTTTTTTATAGCTTCATGAATATTTGATTGTGCAATAATGTGATTGTCCTTAATCATTGCCATTTCTGAGAGATGGATTCTATGGTTATTCCCCCCACCACAGTATACCGCATATTTTGCAAGTTTTCTATAACCGGGTAATGTCTTTCTTGTATCTAAGATATAGATATTGGGATTGATTTCTTTTGCTTTTTGTACAGTTTCGTAGGTTAGAGTACTGATTCCACTTAAATATTGAACGAAATTTAAAAGAACTCGTTCTAATCGTAATAAACCGGGTAGTTCTCCATAGAGTTTCATTAAATGTTGATTTTTTTTAAATATGCTTCCATCTTGGAGGGATTCTTGAATTACAATATGATACTCAAATTCTTTATTAAATAATTCAATTACTATTTTAGAAATCTCCTTTCCACAGAAAACACCCTCTGTCTTTGATAATAGAATAGCTTTTGCATATTGATTTTTAGTAAATATCGTTTCTGAAGTAACATCACCAAATGGGGCATCCTCATAAAAAGCTAACAATATTAGCTTTTCGACGTCTTCTTTTTTTATATGTGTTATTGGCTGAGTATAATGGTATCTCATGATTTATTTTATATTATTTTTATAAAATTTTTTATATTCTTCAGGTAATGGTTCTAAAATTGCTTTTGTGATAATTCTTTTCCCATTTAATTTTTCTACTTCTAAAATTACTTCACTACCAGATTTTAAGGAAAATATATGTTCTTTTAATGTATACGTACCAAGAATGGGATAACCATTGGCCGTTAGAATAAGATCTCCGGGTTCAAGACCCGCTTTTTGTGCTGGACTGTTAGGGAATACCTCTGCTATTTGAACACCTGTAGAGGTTTCTACATAGATGATCCCCAGGTAAGCTTTTGGTTCTACAACAGGTGTTTCTGGAGCTTTCACCTCTTTTGTTTTACAAAAGGCATTGATTAGAATTAGAATCACCAAAAAAATTAAATTTATAACATTTAAGGGTTTAATGTTGAACTTATAGAAATTTACAGAAAATAGCATATATATTCAAAGATATCTAGAAGTTCTCAAATTTCAATAAAAAATATATCTTACTTCCAAAAAACTAAAAAAAAACAAGAATAGAACAAATCCATTGGAATATTGATTCCCTATATCAAAATACTATTCCCATATCATCATTTTTTTGTTTTTTTGCTACTAGTTTTCTTTGTTGTTGTTTTTTTTGTATTCGTTTTTTTTGATGTGGTTTTCTTTGTTGCTTTCATACCCTCATTCCATTTTTTTCTATAAGCTTGATCTGATATTTGCTTTGGTTTTAAATTATAATCTTTTGCAATTTCAGAAGGACTTTCTCCGCTCAAATAACGTTTTTTTATGATTTCTTGCTCCTTCTCGCTTAACTCACTCCATTTTCGCATACAGGCTCCTTATATATTATTCGACATATTTAATATAATTATTTAATTTTAACTATTTATAAAATAAAATTTTATTTTTTTATGTCAATTTTTTTTAACTTTTTTACATAATTTATATAAATTTTTATATAAATTCGATATATTATCGCATGAATCATTGTTTTAATATATATATTCGATTCGATGGAGTGATAAATAAAATACCTATCGTAGAGTAAAATTAATGCAGTTCTAATTATCGTTTTTTAAATAATCAAATTAAATTGTATATATCAATTTATTTGAATCTAATTGGAGAAATTCTTTGGATAAATTCTATGATAGAATTCTTTATCTTAAGATAAAAAAATTGACGGATTGAAATCAATATAAAAGTATTTTCAAATTATTGTAATGTAAGTAAGTGACTATTCTGGAGGGTTATAATGGGGAAAAAACGTTCAAATAAAGAGACATGGGGTTCTATTATTGGAGTTGTATTTGCGGTAATGGGGAGTGCTATTGGATTAGGAAATTTCTTACGTTTTCCTGGTCTTGCTGCTAAATATGAAGGTGGCGCATTCATGATACCTTACTTTTTTGCTTTAATCTTCTTAGGTTTACCCATTGCCTGGTTAGAGTGGACTGTAGGAAGGGTAGGCGGTCAAAGTGGTTATCATTCAACGCCAGGAATTTTTAAAATTTTATGGAATCATCGTATATCGCCATACTTGGGATTTTTAGGACTTCTTGTACCAGTTGGAATTTTTATGTATTATGTTTTAATTGAAGCCTGGTGTTTATATTATGCCTATTTATATTTTATGGGTATATTCCCCTTATATCAAGACGGAGAAGCTTATAAGAATTTTTTTATTCAGGTTACGGGGATGTCTAAGGATGGGATTCTAATGGATCTTGAACATTCTCAAGTTATTATATTTATAATTTTATCTTACGTATTAAATATGTTTATTATTTACCGTGGTTTAACAAAAGGAATTGAGTTCATCAGTAAAATCGCTATACCTTTATTATTTTTTTCAGCCTTTATCATTTTGTTTCGTGTATTGACTCTTGGAACACCAGATATAAACTACCCCGAAAGAAACATTATTAATGGATTAGGTTTTATGTGGAATCCTGGAACTTCAGATAAGAATTTCTTAGAACTTTTAATGAATGCAGATATGTGGCTTGCTGCTGCAGGTCAAATTTTCTTTTCTTTATCTGTGGGGTTTGGTGTTATCATCACCTATGCTTCTTATTTGAAAAAAGATGATGATGTAATTCTATCTGCAACTACTTCCGCTGCAGGGAATTCTTTTGCAGAAGTGGCCTTAGGAGGATTAATTACCATTCCTGCTGCCTTCGTTTTCTTAGGAAAGGAAGGAATTACTGAGAGTGTATTTCAGTTGGGATTTATTACCCTACCAAATGTTTTTGAAAAAATGCCTTTTGGTGGTTTTTTTGGTTTTATATGGTTTTTTTTATTATTTATTGCTGCTATCACAAGCTCTATATCCATGCTACAGCCAGCTATTGCATTTTTCGAAGAAGGGCTAGGCACCACTAGAAAAGCAAGTATAACTTTATTATCTTTTATTACATTAATTGGTACGTTTTTTGTCGTGTATTTTTCAAAAGATTTAATTGCTCTTGATAATATGGACTTTTGGATAGGAACCTT
>JBEQAN010000027.1:0-9948 GCA_041640315.1 Leptospiraceae bacterium | reverse complement strand
GGGTAGTCTTGTGGGACTTTTAACGTTCTTCCAGACCATTTATCAACAGCCTTAAGACGTTTTCCTTGTTTTTCTGGTTGATATTCTACATTTCCCACAATCACAGTTCCCACCATTCCGAGTTTTCCATCTGGGGTTGCATGGAAGGAACAATAATAGGGAAAAATTCCTTCTTCGGGGTATTTAACCTTTGTTTTGTCCCCCGTTAGCATTTCAAGCTTTCCAAATGTTTTTTCAGTGGACCATGATTGATCTACTGCAATCGCATTATGGGGATTTAATCCTTTATTGATAAATTCAATTTCTCCTCCCTTATGGATCCGCGAAAGGGGTGGAGAAAAAAAATTATCCATCATAGTTACGTGTATATATCCACCTTCTTCTGGATTGCCACAGGAAAATAAAATACTTAAAATAGGTAAAACCACAGAGATTCTAAACTTAGAGTGCATAATTCCCCCTTTGCTTTTAATTCTATATTTTAATACAGTATTGTCAATTTTTTTATTAGGATGTATAAAAGTGAATTATTTTAGATAGGGTTCTAAATAATCAATTTTTTGTTTTTGGTATTCTGCCCCAGCCTCAATCCATTTTCTTATAGCTTCGTTAATACAATCATTAGAATAGGACTTCATTGTTCCAGTAGTTATTTTTTGATATAACAAGGAGTTTTGAGGATTATAGGGGACCACTCTACTACGAGTTTGTTCATAATCTTGTAAGTTTAAATTCCCATCCAATCTTAAAGCATTATGACATTGGATACAAGAATTAAATACACCTTGATTTTGTAATTCTGTAAATGTTGGCATTGAAGAAAGGTTATAGGTATTACAATTATTAGTATTTAATAATTGCTGGAGTAATAGTTCTTTTTCTTTATTTTCTTCATTTTTTAAATTACAATAAGAAAATATGAAAATAGATAAAAAAATAATATAAAGATTTAAAGTGAATTTCATGGGGAGAACTTAAAAAATTCCTAACATCATTTTTACTTCTTCACTTGCCATTTCTCTTGGATCCCAGGGGGGGTTAAAAGTAATTTCTACTTTTATGTCTTTAATGCCTTCAACACGTTTACAAGCTTCTTTTACTTCGTGTTCTAAATAAGGTCCAGCGGGACATCCCATAGAAGTCAAAGTCATTTTTACATTTGCAGTCTGTTGTTCCATCCAAATATCATAGACTAAACCTAAATCTACGATAGAAAGTCCTATTTCTGGATCATATACTTTTTTTACTTCTTCCCATAATTTAGAGATGATTTCATTATTTTGGTTATTGGTTTTTTCATCATTAGTTTGAGATTCTTTATTTTCCATCATATTACTTAACAATTTATTAAGAAATTCAAAGATGGCAAGAAAAATAAAAATTTTATAAATTTTTGATTTTATTTTTGGAAAATTCTAAAATTTAATGCCTTAAGTATAAATACATAAATTGGAGTCTGTGCCTCTATATGTTATATTTACTATACAATTAAAAAGATTAGTATCAAAATTTATAAACCTAAGCTCTCAATTTTATAAATAAAAATTTATTCTTTAAGAATCATTTTTGTTAATTATTTTTAAAGTTAAATCTTTTTTATACTAAGCAAGGAAACGGAATTATAAAAACTCGCATAAAATCTCTTTTTTATGTTTATGATAAATTTTTACAATCAAAGATAGTTTCTTTTCCATAGTTAAAGTCTTGGGAAATGGAGACTTCCTCTTTTTTAATTTTAAAAAAGTATTTTAAACAATCAACATAATGTAATCTTTCTAAAAAAGATTTTAGTTATTAATTGTTTTATAAAAATTTTTTTAGGCTTAGTGGGATGTTTATGCTTTTTCATATTTAAAAAAATTCACATAGTGCAATTGCCTTTTCAAGAAACTACTTAAAAGATAGTATTTATTTATAGTTAATGTTACTATTGACAAAGTGAAAAAAATTTATTTTATAATATATTTATGTTTAAGATTCGAAAATTTATAAAAAGAATTGATTTTTTGGAAATGGAATTTTATACATTATTTATCATCTTACCATCTATCTTTCCCATTTTAAATTTAGAAAAATTCTTAGAAAAATATATTTTTATTGGAATTTTAAAACCAATTTATCCCATGCATAAAATAATACTACTTCAGATCATCTTTCTTTATACATTTTTTGTATATAAAAAGCATTATAGTTTTGATTCTTTTAAAATAGAACACCTCAAAAACAATTTATCCTATATAAAAAATATTTTATTTCGAGCAATTTTTATCGCCTTAGGATTATATTTATTCGTATCTATATTTTTTGAGGAACGATTATTTTTACCTTTAAAAAAATTTCCTTTCGTTTTTCTTTTTTTAGTGTTTCTCTTTTATCCAATTCTTTCTGTCATACAACAAGAATTTATGTTTAGAATCTTTTTTTTTGAACGTTATAAATCCTTATTTTCTCATCAAAAGGAATTAATCATTGTAAATAGTCTTTTATTTATGCTTGTTCATATCATTTATGAAAATTGGATAGCTCTATTATTAACTTTTTTTGGTAATTTTTTATTTGTTCGGACATATTTAAAAACAAAATCCTTTTACTTGTTAGTTTTAGAACACTCTCTTTATGGTTATTTAATATTTTTATCTGGCTTAGGAGAATTTTTTTATCGTTCCTATTCTCTAAGAATTTGAATGTTTTATCAATTCATTGTATATTTCAAAGATTTCATCGATGTAATACCCAAAACATTGTATTTTATAATAATTGATTTTTAATAGTTTCTTCCATAAAGATGGGGGGTTTTGATCTTCTTGATGATAAATTTCTATAAAACTAATTTTTCGATCATAAAATAAGTTTAGATTTAAAATTAAATTTCTATTCAAATAAAATTCTCTTCGTTTGATGTTTATAGGTATTAATGGAGAAAAAAATTGATAATAAATTGAAATTTTATCTTTATCTTTTATAATTTTTGTATCAAAGAATAATTTTATCATAGAACTGATAATATAAATAAAAATGATTATATATATAAGCGAAAAAATTAAAATAGTCCCTATATAAAACCAATCGTTTTGATGAAATTTTTCAAATTCAAGTTGTAAAATAAAGAATGTTAAAAATACAAAATAAATGACGATACTAAGCACAATACTAAAAATATGATATCGGCTTTTATTTTTTAAGAGAATTTCCTTAGTTTCGTAAGAAAGATTTTTTATTGATAAAGGATTAGGCTTCATATTAAAATTTTCTAAAACCTTGAGTTTTGTATTACTTTTAAAATATTGAACAATTCGAGATAAAGTTTCTATATTTGATTCAAAAAGTTCAAATTTGATATTATGAATGGTATTAATCAGTAGAATATAATTAAATTTTGATTGTCTATGTCTAAATTTATAAATATAAATATACTGCCAAAGATCCATCTTTAAATTTATTAGTTTAGAATTTTTATAAATCAATTGTATTGTATCTTTATTGATTTTAATTTTTTGAGGTATATATTTTCTTGTTATTCGTATTATATTAAAACCCAATAGATTAAGTAAATAAAAAAGTACAATTGTATATTCAATTTCATTTATGTTATAAAGTAGAGCCCAGTTAGAATCTTTTAAAATATCAGTAATTTGAATTAATATCAAAATCGAAACATAAACAAATAGAGGAAACAATAATATCAAAATCAATATAAGAATCCAATATAATATTTTGTAATTGGCAGGAAATAAAATCAATTCGTTTTTTTCTTCATGAATGTTTTTTGTCTTCATATTAATATGCAGCGATAAGTATTGTTTCAATTTCGTTTTGATCTAATTCCCGTGGTGTATTATAAATAAGCGGAAATTTCAAAGAAAAATTAGCAATATCTGGTAGAAGATCTTTTGGGATATCAAAATCTGATAGTCTATAAGATAAGTCTAGATCAAGGTGAAGTTTTCTTACTCCTTCAATTGCTTTAATAGCCGCCTCAATAATAGTAATCTGGGAAATATCTTCATTTAAGGCCTGAGCAATTTGAACATACGTTTTTGCAGATGTTGTTAAATTATATTCCATGATATGGGGAAGTAAAATTGCATATGCTTGATAAAAATCAATTCCTGTAAGTAAGTGAATCGCGGTAGCTAGACTATAACATAATCCCAAACTTGTATTGGAGTGAGCAATCCCACAAACCATATTGGCAATTGATAGGTTTGTTCTTGCTATTTCATTCTCTGGGTTATTCATTAAAATTCTTATACTTCTGGCTGTTTGATCAATAGCTTTTAGTGCCATAGCGGTTATGATTTCATTCGAATTTCTTGATAAAATACTTTCTACAGATGCACTTATAATTGACATGGCGGAACGTGCCAATTCTATTTTAGAAATATTAGTAATAATATTGGGATCAACCATAATTGCTTGCGGAAAAAACTTATAATGCCTGTGATAATAAAATGTTTTTTTTTCATCGTCATAGTTAAAAATATCTGGGGAAGCTTCTTCTCCCATGCTAAAACTGCTGGGAATACAAATCAATGGTAAAGGATCTTTTTTTACTTCAATTTTTGAAGAAATCAATTCTCTTGCATATTGATAATAGGCGCTAAGAGCTTCCCCACGAGGAATTTGTACGAGATAATCATTTGTAGTAAGAAATGCTAAACTTCTTGCTACATGAAAGGTAAATTTTCCCCCATAAGCAACGATAAGATCCACTCCACTTTTTTTTAAAAAATATGCGATAGATTCAATTTGATCATGTTTAGGTCGCGTCGTTAACTCATCATGTACAATACATGAAATCCCATTTCTTTCCATACTGGTTTTAAGAATTAAAAAATCATCTTCGTTTTTAATTTCACTTTTAATAGTAAATAAAAACGCTCTTTTGGCAAAATCAGCAAGATAACTACCCATTTTATGAGTAGAATCTTTTTCAATGTGAATTTTCGTAGGAAATTGAAAATGAACCCATTCAAATGCCATTGGGATTTGTTTCTACTTGAGTTTCTATAAGTAAAGTTTTTTTTGTAATATGGATGTTTTTTCTCTAATAAAACGATATACTCAATTAATTTCCTTAGACTTGTCAAAAGAACAAATCACATTATTTTATGAATTCTATTTGCTTTTAAAAGCAAAAAATGAAGAAATCAATTTTACACGAATTCACTCTTTAGAAGAAATTATAAGAAAACATTTTATTGATTCTTTAATAGTTCAAACCATTTTAGATCAACATCATATTTTAATACCTGATCCCATTATGGACCTAGGAACGGGTGGTGGTTTCCCTGGCATTCCTTTAGCTATAATAAATCCAGAAAAAACGTTTTTACTAATAGAGAGCCGTATAAATCGCGTAGAGTATTTAAAAGAAGTAAAAGAGAGATTAAAATTAAACAATATTGAAGTTCTACACAAAACCCTCACCCATAAAGATGAAGTATTATGTAAGAGTGTAATTACACGAGCTTTTGAATCTATAAAAGATACAGCTATAAGAACTGATAGCTCTCTCGAAAAAGAAGGGCTATTGATATTCTTAAAAGGACCTAACTGCGAAGAAGAAATACAGCAAATGAATCATAAAAATTTTGAATTAATTTTGAATTATGACTATGCATTGCCTATGATCCAAGGAGATGATATTCGTACAAGTAAGGATATAAGAAAATTATTGATTTATAGAAAAAAGATTTCAAGAAAATATTTCCATGATCCCTTTTATCGTAAATATTTTAAAATAACTGAAAAAATCTATATAAAGAATATAAGTTCTCCCCAAAATGAAACATATAAATTTATAAAAAAGCTATTTCATTCAAAAGAAATTCAAAAAACTGGAAAAACAATAATTTGTGGTGAAAAAATAATCAATGAATTTATGAATCATTTTCCACAAAATCTACTTTCTATAATTTTTACAAATGATTTTACAGAAGAAAAATTAATTCAATTTTACGAATCCATCAAACATAAAAATCCACACATTGAATATATCTATCTTCACAAAGAACTATTAAGAGATTCAGAAATTATGAATTATCCCCCTCCATACTTAATGGTAAAAATCAATCCTATACAAAATATTTCTCATTTTAAATTTGATAGTTCTTTTTTAGTTTTACCTTTGCAGGATCCTATAAATTTAGGAGCTTGTATTCGCTCTTCCTATGCTTTTGGAATTACGAATATTATTCTAACAAAAGAAAGCTGTAATCCTTTTTTGTTGAAATCTATTCGAAGTTCTGCGGGTACTGTATTTCATTGTAATTTTTATGAGCTTAATTTTGAACAAAGAAAAGAAATTCTCTCTAAGAGTCCATTACCAATTTATGTATTGGATCTCTCTGGCGAAAATATTCATACGATTAATAAACCATCTTCTTTTTTTGGATTGATCATTGGAGAAGAAGGTCGTGGAATTCCAAAGGATTTATTATCTAAGGATTTTCATAGAATTTCTATTCCAATGAAAAATCCCATTGATTCTTTAAATGTATCAGTTGCTTGTGGTATAGCATTATTTTATCTTCAAACATGATATAAAAAAGAAATGTAAAATAAAAATCAGAAAGAAAAATAAAATAAATATAAAATAAAATAAAGTAAATTTATAAAATAAGATATAAAATATAATATAAAAATTTTATTATTAGTATTTACTTACTATTGGATTCTTTGTAATTAAAGAAAAACAAATACACTTTTAAATCAAAAAAACCTAATAAAACCCACTCAATCGTAAATACACCCACCTTGAAGGATGATATATCCAAGCTTTTTGTGCATAATTCTGTAAGGTAGAAGGAGTTTGAGGTGAAGGGTCATTGGGTAATGGTTTAGGAATTAGAATGTCAAGATAAGGTTCATGGTTTTCTTCCATTTCCCAGTCTATCATGATTCTTAAAAGAAAACTCATGGAATACCCAAGAGAAAACCGTAGATTGTATAATTGCCCCCAGTAGGTTGGTTGGATGCTGATCCAAAATCGCTTGTATTCTTTGGTTTTTGGTTGGTAGTCAATGGTCAAGGTTCGTTTTTGATCAATCCTTTTAATTCGATATAAAGATTTTAAATATTTCGATAGAAGATATAAAATCGTTTTTGAGAGATTTCCTTGAAATCGTGTGATAGCAAGATGTTTAAAGTAGGCAAAATGAAGGGGTTTTAGATGGATGCAGACTCTATGTTCGTTTTTGGATTTAAATTTTATGGTTTGTTGGTTCACATAATATAAATATCCTTTTTTTTAATTTTTTATAAAAAAAATGAGAAGATAGTAAACCAATAAAATAGAAGAGAATTTATCTTATCTATTTTGATTTTTTAATATTAAAAATCAAAAAGTAATTTTAGGGAATAAATAATTTGTAGAATGGTTAAAATTGAAAAAAAATTTGGTTTTATGCAAACTCGTTTTATTTTCATTACTGGTGGTGTTTCTTCTTCCCTCGGTAAAGGTGTAACAGTAGCTGCTTTGGGAAGTCTCTTGGAAAATCGTGGCTATAGGGTTGCTATGCAAAAAATGGATCCCTATATCAACATAGATCCTGGTACTATGAGTCCTTTTCAACATGGTGAAGTATATGTTACAGAAGATGGTGCAGAAACCGATTTAGACTTAGGTTATTATGAACGGTTTACAAAAAATACAAAGATACGTAGAGCAAATTCAGTAACAACAGGTCAAATCTATTACGAAGTGATTCAAAGAGAGCGAAGAGGGGATTACTTAGGTAGAACTGTTCAAGTTATACCTCATATCACCAATGAAATAAAACGAAGAATTATAGATTTAACAAAAGAAGAAGAATTGGATTTTGTGATTGTAGAAATTGGTGGCACTGTAGGCGATATTGAGTCCGTTCCTTTCCTCGAAGCAATAAGACAGATGCGAAGAGAACTAGGCAGAGAGGGTGTATGTTTTATACATCTAACCCTTGTTCCGGTTATAGCTGTTGCGGGCGAAGCAAAAACTAAACCAACACAGCATAGTGTTAAAGAATTAATGACATATGGAATACAACCTGATATTTTAGTCTGCCGTAGTGTAAAGCCCCTTACGGATGAAATGAAAGAGAAGTTAAGCCTTTATTGTAATGTGAAGAAACAAAATATTATCTCTGCAGTGGATATTCAAACATCTATCTATGAAATTCCCTTAATGTATAGAGAAGAAAAGTTAGATTTAGTAGTTCTTGAACACTTCAATATGCAACCCAATAAACTAAATTTTAAAAAATGGGAAGAGATTATAGAAATTATTAGAAATCCTTCAAAAACCATCAACATAGCTGTTGTAGGGAAATATATAGCTTTACAAGATGCTTATCGCTCAGTATATGAAGGTTTGTATCATGGGGGTATTGCAAATAAAGTCAAAGTGGAGCTAATTAAAGTGGATCCCGAAGAGTTAGAAAAAACAAAAGATCTCTCTATTTTAAAAAATGCTCATGGAATTTTAGTGCCAGGAGGATTTGGAAATAGAGGGATTGAAGGTAAGTTGTTAGCGATTCAGTATGCGAGAGAAAATAAAGTGCCTTATTTTGGTATATGTCTTGGGATGCAATGTGCTGTGATTGAATTTGCGCGAAATGTCTTAGGATGGAAAAATGCAAATTCCACCGAATTTGATCCTAAAACAGAGTATCCAGTAATTTCTTTACTCGAAGAACAACTTGGTTTACAGCAAAAAGGGGGAACCATGCGATTAGGGGCTTATCCCTGCCATATAAAAGAAAATACCTTAGCATTTAAAGAATATAAAAAAACGAAGGTCTATGAACGGCATAGACATAGATTTGAATTTACATTAAAATATAAAGAAGATTTCGAGAATAATGGTCTTATCATCTCTGGAACTAGTCCCGATGAACAGTTAGTTGAAATTATAGAATTAAAAAATCATCCATGGTTTATTGGAGTTCAGTTCCATCCAGAGTTTAAATCAAAACCTATAGAACCACATCCTTTATTTGAAGGTTTTATAAGGGCAGCAGTAAAATTTTCAAAATAGTTCATATTGAGAAGGATCTACCTTGCATTCAATTTGATCTTCTAACCAGTTTAATCCCAGTTCTATTTTGATTCGTTGTTTTAAAATATCAAGTCCAAATCCAAAGCCTTTTTCGGGATCCCATTCAATTTCTAATCCAATTCCAGAAGAAATTAAAAGAGCTCGAATGTCATCATTGATTTTCTTCCCAGAGAATACAATGATAGTTTTAATGGGACATCGTTTAGCATCTTCTATTGCATAGGGTAGCTTTTGATAGGCTGTTCCTTCACTTTGCTGTGTTTTTGCTTCTATACCCAATGTCCTTTGTCTATATTCTACTACAATATCAAGTTTTCTCTTTTGACCAATAAAACGACTCCCTACAAATACTTCTTTATACACATTAAGCTCGGGAATTTTCCATGATAAAATTTCTTTTATAATAGCTCTTTTGAATAAATCGCCGGGATTGGGTTTTTTGTTGAATGTGTTCATAATATTTTTTATAAAAAATTATAAATAATGTTTTATTTTTAAAAGATCCTCTTCGTTTTTTATTAATGCTCCAATATAAGGAACTTTTCCTTTAGGTAACGTTTTTTCGTATTCATGGATAATAACTTGTAACCAATCTATAAATTCCGAAGTGCTTGGTCTTTTTTTTAGGTCAGTAATACTTCTTATTTTATAGAATATATCAATTGCAGATTCTAATAATTCTTTTTCAATATCTGGAAAATGAGTATAAACTATAGCTTTCATAAATTCTTTGTCGGGAAAACTGATATAATGAAAAATACAACGTCTTAAAAAGGCATCTGGCAATTCTTTTTCATTATTAGAAGTGATGATGGTTAACGGTCTATATTTCGCTTTGATTTTTTTTCCAGTTTCAATGATTACGAATTCCATTTGATCTAGTTCAAGTAAAAGGTCATTAGTAAATT
>JBEQAN010000026.1:2213-10335 GCA_041640315.1 Leptospiraceae bacterium | reverse complement strand
AAAAGATAAAAGTACAAATTATGCTCTTATTGAAGGAAAGATAGAAATTAAGAATGATAAAGGGAAATCGGTTGTTCTCGATCAACCTGGAGAAATTACAGTTCAAAAACAAATCGATCTAACAAAACAAAAAATACGACCTCTATCAAAGGAATCTTTAGAAATTCTAAAAGAAATAGCTGCCCAAGAAACAGGTAGTATTCAAGAATATGTAAGTTTTGTTCAAGAATTGAGAAATTCTAGTGCATTAAAAAATCTAGAAGTTGAAACGAACTATGAAGAAAAAATTGAGAGTGCTATAAATAACCAAGATAGAAAAGTCATAGAAAAAGCTAAATCTGGCGAAGAAACTGTCATTAAAAGAAATATAAAAAATGATCCGCTAAAAATTCCCCCAGAAAAAGATTTTGCAAAAAATTAGTCTTAATATTCATAGTCTTTTTTAGACTATGAATAAATATTTTTTTTTATTATTATTAATTATTCTTAGTGTTTTTCGTTTATTTTCTAAGGAAAATAATAGTTTTACATTACCTGATGATACAACAACCATTCTTTTTGCTGGTGATACCCACTTTATTTGGGGAGTAAAAGATTTACAAAAAAAAAATGGTCTATATAGCCCCATTTCTATGATAAAACCATTATTTGATCAATTTCATTATCGAGTTTTAAACTTAGAAACTGTGATTTCAAAAAATGGTATTACTAGAAATCAAAAAAATTATGTATTTCGTTCTGACCCAGAAAATATAGAGGTTTTAAAAAACTTAAATGTCAATTTAGCTCTTTTAGGGAATAATCATATTTATGATGCGGGACAAGAAGGTGTATTAGAGACAATTGATTATTTAAAAAAAAATGACATTCAAACCGTAGGAGCGGGAAAAAACTTAAAAGATGCTATTGAACCCCATATACAGGAAATTAATCAAATAAAATTTGCTTTTTTTTCAATCACTCTTATCTTTGATAAAGAAGATATTGCTTCAGAAAATAAAGCGGGAACAGTGGGAAATCATCCCTTACTATTGAAGAAAATTCAAGAAATAAGAAAAAATGTAGATTATATTTTTTTAAGTATTCATTGGGGAGAAGAATATAATCCTTTTATATTAAAAGAACAAAAACAACTTGCTCAATTCTTTTTTAAGAGAGGTGTTGATTTTATCGTAGGACATCATCCTCATATCCCTCAGGCTATAGAAGTATATTCTGATAAAGCAGTAGTATATTCCTTAGGAAATTTTTTATTTGGTTCAGCAAATTATTTACAAAGTCAAAATATTTTGGCAGTATTTCATTTCAATAAACAAAAAAAATTTATCGGAATAGAAGTGTTTCCAATTACTGGTATTTATAGAAAATATGGATATCAAATTCAAGAGCCAGATTTTAATGATATACAAGAATTATTTAAAGATCTCTATTATTTAAGTAAATTAGAAAACAAAGATCAGCTCATTTTCATATCTAATAATGGGAAAAGTTTATTTTTTAAAGGGCTGGATTAACTAAAGGATCTTTTTCATTTAATGGTTTATTACAAGAATATCCAAGTATTGTTTCAATAAATTTGGTTTTGTATTCACTCAAATTCGTCTTATTTTTTAATAAAAAATTATAAATATCTTTTTTATAATAACAATTTAATATTTGAGCTTTTAATAGTGTAGTATAATGGCTTTCTAAATCTTTTTGGGTATTAAGAGAATGTAATATAATTTTATAAAATTCATAAAGAGAATTTTTATACTCTCCATATTGTAAAAATGTCTGAAATCTTAAGATCATAATTTCTTGATTTAATAGATTTTGTGTTTTTTCTATTAAGATTGTTAGATATTCTGTTTTATTATGTTTTAATGAAAGATTAAAGAAACGAATTAAAAATTCCTCATGATTAAAATTTCTTATTAACGCTTGGTGATATTGATTTAGCGATTCTTCAATATTACTTTTTTCTAAGATCATTCCCTTTAGATAGTAAGCTTCTGGAAAGTTGTCTCTTAATTCTATTAGTTTATCGATTTCTCTTAATGCTTCTTTATCATTATTTAATAGCCAATAAATTCGTGCAAGATTATATCGATATACTGGATGATAGGGCTCAAGGGAAGTAGCTTTTTTAAAGGCATCTAGAGCTAGTTCGAGATTGCCTGCTTTACTTTGTAAAAAACCATAAAGATTCCAAGCAGGATCAAAATTGGGATTATATTTTAAACATGTATTTAAATAATTAATAGCACTGATATAATTTTCTTGTTTTGATTCCCAAATTGCAAAGAAATAATTCGTATAAGCTTCTGTTTCTGGTAGTTTTTGTAGTTCTTTAATTTTGTTATAAGCTAAGTCATTATTGTTTGAAAAAAATAAAAGATTAATTTGAGAAATCAGTCTTTTTTTTTCTAAACTGATTTTATTTTTTTCTAATTCTTCATTTTTTATAAAATTTTCAAAAGGTAAATAAGTTTTTTTTGATAAAAATACATCTTTTTTATCGATTAAATCATTTAAATAAAAAAGAATAGGAAAAAAGATTTCCAACATCATTTTAGCCATCCTTGAATAAAATAATTCCATTGATGATGAAGTTGTTTTGGAATGATTTCATAAGGCGATGTAAATTTTTGAATTAATTCTTCGTATTCTTCTTTTGTACCACATTCTAAATGGATACCTTTATATAATTTTCCGTAAAGTTTTTTTTGATATAAAAGCTCACTTAATTCTTTTTTAAAAATTAATGGTATATGATTAACATGAACTTCTTCCATCTTTTTTTTATAATAATCAAAAAATGATTCATGAAAAATCGAAAAGCCAATATAGAAATATTCTTCGGAAGTTTTCATTTCTATTGGTTTTAATAATTCATCTTTTAGACTAATTATCTTGATTTCATTATGATTATTTTCAATGATAATAAAACTTCTTTCATTTTTATGTTTATCGTTTTTTTGTTTAATATACATCAAATGATTTATGAAAAAATGGTGATTAAAACTTAAATCCTCATAAGGATTAAAATCTGGAAATAATATAATATCAGAGTTTATAAGAATAAAATATGATTCCAATAAATTTTGATATATAGCATAAGCAATTCCTCCAGCTGTTCCTAAGATTTCTTCTTCTTCTGAAAACTTAACTTCAAAGTAAGGGAAATCCTTTAAAAATTGTTTTATTTGTTCTCCTTTATAATGGAGATTGATAACAACTTTTTCAACTTTAAATAAATATAACAAAAAAAGAGAATATGTAATTAAAGGATAACCTGCAATGGGAAGAAGTGGTTTTGGTTTATTTTTTGTATATTCTTTCATCCTCGTTCCAAAACCAGCTGATAAAATCATTGCTTGTTTATGTAGCATATTCATTTTCATAAAATTTTATAAAATTTTTACAATATAGATATACAATATCTGGGAATCTCGCAATTTTTGCAAGAGAAGAAATTTGTTTTATGGTGGGAATAATATATTTTCGAAAATGTATTTTATTTAGTTCAAATCCTAAGTAAATAAAACTTCCAAGAGCTTTAAAGAGACGTTGTAATGCTTGTAAAAAAAATATATTCTTGTAATATTCATATTTATTTTTAGAGAAGTTAGTTAATTTATAATAATAATCAAATAGAATCATTATTGTTGTAATATCAAATTCCACATAAGGATCGAATAAAAGAGAAGAAAGATCATACCATGGTAACCCCATTCGTGCATCTTGATAGTCAATGATTTTATAATCTTCGCTTATTTTATGTAATAAAATATTACGGGAATGAAAATCTCTATGTGTAAATACAAGTTCTTTTTGTTTGCATAATGTTTCTATTACATCCGATAAAAAAGCTTGGAGTTCAAATGATGGTAGAATCAAATTTTGTTTTTTTAAATTATGATAAAAAAATTCAATCTCAAATTGAAATTTATCTTTATCAAATTTTCTTTTTAATACAAAATTAGGTATATCTTTATAAGAATGCCAATCACAAATTTCTTTTATAATAATTTTATACATTTTAATAATTTTATCTTTATTTTGGTTGTTTTTGTAATAATTTACTACATCTTGGAGATACAGAGAACCAGCATCTTCTAATAAAATCCAACCATTCTCTGGAGAAAAATCAATAATCTTTGGAACACGAGCATTTTTATTTATTAAATAAATTGATAAATTTATGAAATCATCATTTTCAGCAATAAAAGGAAATGTTTGACATAATATAAATGTTTGATTTATGTTTTTATTTCTAATACGATAGTAGATTCGATTAGAACCTTCTTCAGTAATTTTTTCTAATTTGTATTCATAAATAGAATTTTTTTGAAGAAATTTCTCGAGGGTTTCTACATTAAGTTTCATTTATCTTAGTAAACTATATACGAAATTTCCAATTCGCTCAGTTCCTTTTCGTATCATTTCTTCGCTTGTTGCATAGGATAATCGTATACAATTATCATTACCAAAAGCAATACCTGGTACTACTGCTACATTATGATGTTCTAATAACAATCTTGATAGAGCTAAGGAATTGGATTCATCTTTATTTTTAAGTTTAATAAAACTATCTAATTGAAAGATTTCAGAAAAATCTGGAAAGATATAAAATGCTCCTTGTGGTTTAAAGACTTTAACTTTTTCAATAGACTGTAGAATTCGATAAATTAAATCTCTTCGTTCTGAAAAAATTTTTTTAAAGTTCTCTAAATAGGATTGATCCCCTGTTAAAGCTTCTAAGGCTGCTTTTTGTGAAATTGAAGTAGGATTTGAAGTACTTTGTCCTTGTATGGTTTCCATAGCTTTAATGATTTTTTCAGGACCAAGTCCATAACCAATCCTCCAACCCGTCATACTATATGTTTTGCTTACTCCATTAACAATAATAGTACGATTTTTAAGAGAAGGTTCGACACTAAGAATATTTTGAAATGTTAAGCCATCATATAATAATTTTTCATAAATGTCATCAGAAACAATTAAGATATGGGGATGCTCCAACAATATATTTGCTAGTTCTCTTAAAATCTTCTCGTTAAAATAGGAACCAGTGGGATTAGATGGAGAATTAATGATGATAGCTTTCGTTTTAGGATTGATTACTTTTTTGATCTCTTCCATATCGGGAAGAAATCCATTTTCTATTGAACTATTGATGACAATGGCTTTTCCTTCAGCAAATTGAACTATATCTATATAGGAAACCCAATAAGGAGAAAAAATAATCACTTCATCGCCTGGATTAAGAATGGCAAAAAAAAGATTATAAAGAACTTGTTTACCACCACAACTCACTGTAACTTCTTTAATTGTATAAGAGAGTTTATATTCTTTTTCGTATTTTTCTATAATTGCTTTTTTTAATTCTGGTATACCTCCAACTGCTGTATATTTAGTAAAACCTTCTTTAATTGCTTTAATTCCAGCATTTTTAATATTGTCTGGAGTATCAAAATCGGGTTCTCCTGCTCCAAAACCTATAATATCTTTACCTTGTGCCATCAATTCATTAATTTTAGCGGTAATTGATAAAGTTAATGAGGGGGTTATATATTGCATTCTTTTTGATAGTTCCATACTATTATATCCACAAACAGTATCTGAAAAATCATGACAATCATTAAATATAAATATTAAAAAAAAAAACTTTTAGAATCGATTTTAAAATTTTCAAATGAACACAATTTTTTTATAAAAATTCAAAAAAACGATGATAGATCCTTTATGTGAAGGATCAATATACCTTAAAAACCAAAACACATCATTGGGTATGTATTCATCTTAAGCCTATGCACTATCACTTCTTAGTTCAACTGGCTCAAAAACATTTTAGAGGGAACCTACAAAAAGCCTTACTCTATTTACTTGATAAATTTCTTCCCTATCTTATTCATCAAAAACAACATCTTCATAAAAAAACTCTTACCATCACCTATCAACCGCCTACAAAAGATTATCAAAAATTTTGGGTAGAGGTGAATCCCCTATTCTGGGGAGAGATGAATCAACTTCGGTTTTATCTTGGATTTTCTATGAGTTGTATCATCAGAATTCTGATTGAATGGGAAATGGAAGAAGAAGGAGAGAGAATAAGTTGTCTCATTCAAAGACCGAGACTGAACCCACAAAACCACCACTTCTTATCAGAATTCAGGTTAGGTGGAAGGTGGCAGTATCCATCGTATAAAGTGTTAGTATGGGGGAAGTATAGAAAAAGGCGTATTGGGATGATGTTTTTTACAAAATATGGGTGAATTTATATAATAAAATTACATTAAATTAAATTTTTATATCATATCATTTAATGATTTTATTAAATAATTTTATAAATTTATTTTTTTATTGAATTTTTTAATTCTTTTATGTCAAATAAATCTTTATCTCTTGGATTGGAGAGATTTTGTTTTAATTCAATAATTGCTTCTTTAGAAAGAATTTTAACATTATAACCAAAAAGTTCGATTGTATCTGTTTTATGGATCCATTTGTGATAATTTAAGTCTGGATGGATTAAGACATCTACTTGTTTATAGGGATGATCTTTATCAATAAAAGTAAAAGCCACTGCATTTTTTTCTTTGATTATATAATCCACTAATTCCTTTTCAAGTAATACTTCAGAGGGGATAGGTGCACGGGGTGTTAGATTTTCTTTTTTCATGACTTCTAAAAATCTTAGTAAATTTTCTTGTTCCATATCAAGAGAAATATCTAGATCTAATGTCATACGTTCTACCCCATGCAATACGATAGCTACTCCACCAAAAATAATAAATCTAACTTGATTTTCTGAAAGAGCGATAATAATTTCTTTTAAAAAGTTCTCTGACATTATTTATAGTAAGATGCGAAATTTTCAACTGATACTTGTTTGATTTTATCAGCATTTCCAGCTGTCCAGAAGGATTCAAATCTTTGTTTACAGATTTCTTTCATCGCTTTAATTGCAGGTTTTAAAAATTGCCTTGGATCAAATTCTTCGGGATGCTTGTACATAATTTCTCTAACAGTTGCTGTCCATGCTAACCTTAAATCAGTATCAATATTAATTTTTCTTACGCCAGATTTAATGCCGCGTTGAATTTCTTCAACGGGAACTCCATATGTTTCTGGAATATTCCCACCGAATTCATTTATTTTTAACCGCAATTCTTCTGGTACGGAAGAAGAACCATGCATAACTAAATGAGTGTTTGGAATTTTTTCGTGAATTTCTTTGATTCGTGAAATAACTAATACTTCTCCTGTTGGTCTTTGTTTAAATTTATATGCACCGTGACTTGTACCAATCGCAACTGCCAATGCGTCAACTTTTGTTAATTCTACAAACTTTTTGGCTTCATCAGGATCTGTTAAAAGTTGTTCTTTGGTTAATGTTCCTTCAGCACCATGACCATCTTCTTTATCTGCTTTCATGGTTTCTAAAGAGCCAAGACATCCTAATTCCCCTTCAACACTTACGCCTATTTTATGAGCTACATTTACCACTTCTCTTGTTACAGCAACATTATACTCAAACTCTGCAGGTGTTTTGCCATCTTCTAAAAGTGATCCATCCATCATCACACTTGTAAAACCTAAGCGAATCGCAGAATAACAGGTAGCTGGGCTGTTTCCATGATCTTGATGTAAAGCGACAGGTATATGTGGCCAAGTTTCTGTTGCAGCAAGAATTAAATGTCTAATGAAATTCTCTCCCGCATACTTTCTTGCACCTCTTGATACTTGTAAAATTACAGGGCTATTGGTTTCATCAGCTGCTTCCATGATTGCTAAAACTTGTTCTAAATTATTTACATTGAATGCTGGGATCCCATAATCATGTTCTGCTGCATGATCTAATAATAATCTCATTGGTACTAATGACATGTTTTACAAGAATTTTCTTTAAAACCTTTTTGCAATACATTTTTGATTTTTAAATTGTTTGAAATATTATAAAATTTATGTTGTTTATTTAAACTTCAAAATTAGATCGTAAAAATAAGGAATTTAAAATCTTACTAATATTTAATTTTAACATTCTTTCCAAATTGATTCTATAAATAGAGATAGGTAAAACAGTAAAAAAATTTAAAGAAATTTATATCTATGCCGACAATAATAGAAAATCGTT
>JBEQAN010000026.1:0-2203 GCA_041640315.1 Leptospiraceae bacterium | reverse complement strand
ATTGTTTTTTGGAGTATGCAGATGATGCCAGCAGAGAAAAGATATTATGATATTTATAAAGATACAGAAATTCAAACAGCAGATCAGGGTAAATTAATCATTATGTTATATGAAGGAGCTATTAGATTTTTAAATATCGCCATCAATAATATGGATTTTAGAAAATATGACATTGTAAATAATAATATTATAAAAGCCCAAGATATTATAACAGAGTTGATGCTTTCTTTGAATATGGAACAAGGAGGGGAAATTGCACAGAATCTTTTTAATATTTATGCTTATATGAAAAAACGATTACTAGAAGGAAATATCGGAAAAGATCCTAAAATCTTACAAGAAGTCGTAAGACATTTAACAAATTTGAAATCTGCATGGGAAGAAGCGATTCGAAAAGCACCAGTTAAAACTACTCCAACAGTAGAAAAACAATCTGCAAGTTTTTCCATTACTGGATAAACAATAAATCCATTTGAATAAACATAAAATTTATATTTATTATTTACACAAACTTTTAATTAGATATAGGGAGGCTTTGATTTTATTCTACATATCGATTAAAAGCGAACATTGGGAATCCGCCTTTTCTTTACTTCCTGTTATAGAAAATTACGAAAAAAGGATTTTACAACTTATACAAAAGTGTCCTTTTTTATTTCATCATCGCAGTCTTTTTAATGAGTCTTTAATCCTTGGTAAAAAAAAATACTCTCTATATGCATTTTTATCAAAAATTTTCTTATTACAAAAGAAAATTAACAATATTTATCAAAAAAAGAATCATCGCATTGAAACTTATACTAAACAATCTTTTTATTCCAAAATTGATTTTTTAATAAAAATATTCTTGCAAGAAAAAGGTCTTTGAAATACCATTAATAATGAACAACTTATAAAAAAAACAGTCAAATTTTATATAGAAATATTTTTATGGAGGACGAAGTGAATAAAAATAAAACAATCTATTTTGTGTTGTTTTTATTAGTGTTTTTTTTAAATCCTACCATTGAGGCTAGAAGAATTGGTGTTATTTTTGGAACTAATTATAAAGGAAATGATGCAGGTATTCCTCCCTTGGATTTATGTGAAGCTGATGCGAAATTAATGGAAGAATCTATTAAAAAGTATGGGCAATTTGATGATGTTAAAGTTTATTTGGGAGCAATGGTAACTGCGACAAACGTAAAAAATGCCTTAGAAAATCTCGCAAAAATTACAAAAGATGATGATGTAATTTTTTTATACTTCTCTGGTCATGGAACTTATCAAAGAGATAATACCGCTCCAAATGGTTTAAGAAATTATATTATTATGTATACAAGACCCCATGTTTCAGATAAAGAACTTAATGATTGGATGGAAGGTATAAAAGGAAAGGTAGTTTGGGTATTTGATTGCTGTTTTTCTGGAGGAATCGTAAAAAAAGGAAAAAATACTAGAGGTGTGGGAGATATCCCTGTTCCAGAGAATAGTCCGGGCACCATAATTCAGGATGGTGAACAAAACTTTTATTTTAAAGATGCGGTATTGATTAGTTCAAGTGACTCAAATGAAACATCGATTGAAGTGAGGGGCTCTATCAATCATGGTATTTTTACCTATTATTTTGCTCAAAGCCTTGATCCGAACAATGGAGATCTAAATAACGATAAAACTGTTACTTTGTACGAAGCTTTTACGTGGTCAGCAACTAGAGTTACAGAACATGCGAAACAATTAAGACACAAACAAAATCCTCAACTTCGTGGTAATGCGTCTGGTTATTTGATAGCGGGAAACTTAAAACCAATCTTACCACCTACTCCTAATCCTCCAAGTCAAATTGTAACCCCGCAACCAGAAGTAACACCACCGCCTCTTAATCCAGTTAACCCTATAGATCCTATTACACCAGAAGAGCCACCAAGTGTGGATCAAGGAAATTATGGGAAAATTGAGCTTATTACAACCATTCTAAAAAGTAGACAAGCGGGAATGAATACCATGGATCCAGTCGAAATCTTAAGAAAAAGTAAGATTGGGGATATTGATAGAAACATTAGAGTTCTTGTTTCTGGTAATGAATATCCTACAACGATTCGATGGCTGGATGAAAAAGAATTAAAACAAAAATCAGAAGAAGAAATTCCAATTGGAGTTTATTCTTATAATGGAAAGGTTTTTAAAAATAAGGTAGCATACATTGAAATTGCTAAAGTCCCAG
>JBEQAN010000025.1:0-10405 GCA_041640315.1 Leptospiraceae bacterium | reverse complement strand
CAAATTGAATGGAATTATATTTTTTAAATTGATTTTGGGTTAAAAATATAAAAGAAATTTATTATTTTCATCAATGTGGTTAATAACTTTTATTTTAATATATTGTTATCTTAAATATTTTCTTCTAAGGGAATTTTTATTATAGCGGTCATTTTTTTTATAAAAATTTTAAAAAAAAGATATATACAATTATGTGAAGGTACAAAGCATAAAATTTAAATCCAAAAACCAACATAGGGTTTGTATCCATTTAAAACCCATGCATTTTGCATTCTTAAAACAACTTGCAATTACAAAATTTCAAGGTGACATTTCTAAAACTATTTTTTATTTACTTTCTAAATATTTAAAGTATTTATATCGAATTAAAAAAATCGATATAAAACGAACATTAACAATTGACTATCAACCACCAACAAAAGAATATAAGCGCTATTGGATTAGCATCCAACCCACTTATTGGGGGCAATTATATAATCTTAAATTTTCGCTTGGTTATTCCATGAGTTTTCTAATTAGAATCATGATAGACTAGGAGATAGAAGAAAGCAATGATTTTAATCATCATCTATTAATTCCCAAACCCATAATGAATCTACCACTTCAAACAATACACAACCTTTTGTATAATTATTCACAAAAAGTTAGATTTTATCATCTTTCAAGATGGGTATATTTATATTTGAGTGGATATTATTAAGTATTTTTTAATATTATATTATAGTTTTTTTGCAATTTTATTTATTATTAAATCTCTTTTTTACTTAATTTAGAAGTTATTTTTTTGATTAAAAATTTCATAAATACCCTATCCCTTTACACATAAAATTTGTTTTAGTTCATATACAATTTCCACTAAATCCTTTTGTTGTTCCATTACTACATCAATATCTTTATAAGCTTGAGGTATTTCATCAATCACTCCTATGTCCTTCCTACATTCTACTCCTTTGGTTTGTTCTATTAAATCTTTCTCTGTAAACATTTTTTTTGCTTGATTTCGACTCATTCTTCTTCCCGCACCATGAGATGCGCTTTCGTAGGACTCTTTATTCCCCAAACCTCTTACAATATAACTTTTTGTTCCCATAGAGCCGGGTATAATTCCCAATTCTCCTTTTTTTGCTCTGATTGCTCCTTTTCTTGTAATGTATACTTTCTCTCCAAAATGATATTCTTCCGCTACATAGTTATGATGACATACGACTCTCTCTACTTCCTCTAAATATGGAAAAAATCTTAATAGTACCGCTTTATAAATTTCTAACATTACATTGCGATTTAAATAAGCATACCGTTGAGCCCAGTAAAGATCGTGTTTATATTCCTCCATTTCTTTTGTACCGTCTAAATAGACAGCTAAATCTGGGTCTGGTAAATCTTTATTATGGGCTAGTTTTTTTGCTCTTTCAATGTGATACTTCGCTAATTCATTTCCTATATTTCTTGATCCAGAGTGAAGCATCATCCATACATTTTGCTCGGTATCTAAACAAAGCTCTATAAAATGATTGCCACCACCAAGGGTTCCTAATTGTCTTTCTGCCTTAGATTTAAGAGAATGAACTTTGCTGGTCAAATTATAAAAATATTTGAATAATTGCTCCGCTTCTTCATATAACTCTTTTGGTAAATATTGGTAATAGACTGGTTTAGGATGTTCATTAAAACCTACTGGTATGGCAGATTCTAATGCTAAACGAATTTCTTTCAAGGAATCTGGTAGATCTTTTGCTTTTAAATTGGTTCGTATTGCGGCCATCCCACATCCTATATCTACTCCTACAGCAGCTGGACTTATGGCATCTTTAGTTGCAATTACAGAACCTACCGTAGCTCCTTTTCCCCAATGCACGTCTGGCATTACACTAACATGATGAAATACCCACGGTAACCGCGCTATATTATACAATTGTTTTCTTGCTTCTTCTTCAATACTTTCTAAGTCTGTCCAAATCTTTAAAGGAACTTTAAAATCTTTTTCTTTTATAACTATCATAAGAGCAGTTAATTAATTAAATATAAAATTTTTAAAGTTCAATATTTTTTTGAAAATAAAATTAAAATAAATGCAATGGGTTAAAATGTTTCATAAAAGGGATTAATTCCTCTTTTGGTAGTGGTTTTGAGATATAGTAACCTTGAATATAATCACAGTTTAAATCATACATTTTTTTCAGTGTAAAATAATCTTCCACTCCTTCGACAATGATATTTAGGTTCAAATTATTTGCAAGATAAATGATAGAACGTGTAATTAGCTCTGCTCTTGGATTTAAAACTACATCTTTTGTAAAGGACTGATCAATTTTTAAATAATTCCATGGTAAATCTTTCAAATATTCCAAAGAAGAATAACCTTTACCAAAATCATCAATCGCGAACAAAAATCCATAATCACTAAGACTATTCATAACTCTTATAACCTTATTTGGCTCTTTAATAAAGGCTGATTCTGTGATTTCAAAAATCAGTCTATCTGGTGGAATATCATGCTGTCGAAGTAAATGATAGATCTTCTGAACTTCTTTATAAAAATTTTTATCTATCATTTGATAATAAGATATATTAACACTAAGAATTAGATCTTTTGAAATTTCATTACGTATTTCTAAAAAATTTTTAATTGATTCTTCGAAAAGAAAACGTCCCAGTTCAGAGATAAATTTTAATTCTTCTAAAAGTGGAATAAAATCTTTTGGAGTTGCACTAATTTCTGGATGTGAAAAACGTAGTAAAGTTTCTATATGAGTGAATTCATTTCTTTTTAAACTATATACGGGTTGAAAAACAATATAGAAATAATGTTTGATTTGTTTATTTTTAAATATTTTAATCAGTTCATTTCTTAAAAGATTTTTCTTTTCATAAAGAGATTTGATTTTTAAATCAAAAAAGTAATATGAATTCTTATTGGAATATTTTACTTCATACATAGCTAAATCTGCATTCGTAAGTAATTCATCTAAATTTAGACCATGTTCTGGATAAAGTGCGATTCCAATACTAATTCCTAAATGAATTACCAAATCATCAAGTTGGTATTTTTGAGAAACTTCTTCTATAATTTTTAAAGCAAAAATTTGAATATCCAATAAAGGCTCTTTTAGTTTATCCAAATTGATCAAAATAGCAAACTCATCTCCTCCAATACGTCCTAGTAAAATATCTGAATCTACTAAATTTAAATTACATAGGTTTCGAAGCCTCATGGATACTAACTGCAATGCCTTATCACCCACATGATGTCCATAGGTCTCATTAATATATTTAAATCCATCTAAATCCATGAAAAAAATAGCAAAACGTTTTTCTGGGCTAAGTTTTTTTTCTGCAAAAAATTCAAACCCTTTTCGATTTAAAACTTTTGTAAGACCATCTTCATAGAGAACTTCTTTTAAGCGATTTTTCATATGATTTATAAAAATAGTGATGTACGAAATTTCATCATTACCATCTACTTTTATATCATAGGTTAGATCTCCAAGCGATAATCTTGAAATACCATTTAGTAATGCTTCAATTCGTGTTTGATAAAATCTTTTATATATATATAGATAAAACCAAAAGGGAAAGAAAATTAATATCATAAAAATCACAATAACCAATCCGATAGTTTTGTATCCAATAAAATTCATCCAGTTTAGTTCATATGCTATAATTAAAACCTTTTTATCGTCAAATTCTGGATCTATCTTATGTAAATTTTCTATAAAAAAATATTTATTGTTATTAAATTTGTAAATAGATCGATTTGATGCTGAAGAATGACCATAAAGCCTTACAATATCCTGCCAAATGAATTTATTTGGTGAATTCGGATTAGTTAATAATTCATTTATATTTTTATTGACATCTTCATGATAATTCGATAATACAACTTGATTCGTTTCTAAATCTAAAACCCAAAATAAATAGATATGTTCGGAAAAAAACAATCGTTTGATTTGATTTTTGTCCAAAGAACTTGAGTTCATATTTTTTAATGCAAAATAAATCAAATCCTTTTGGTAGATTAAATTATATTTTACATAACTCTCCATAACATGGCTTATTAGAAAATAAATGATAAATAAAATCGCAATAGTAGAGAATATAATTCCGAGAGTCATTAATATGGGAACTAAGAATTTAATTTTAAAGTTAATGAAAATTTTTAAAATTCTATTCATTATGTATGC
This sequence comes from Leptospiraceae bacterium, assembly GCA_041640315.1. Taxonomy (GTDB): domain Bacteria; phylum Spirochaetota; class Leptospiria; order Leptospirales; family Leptonemataceae; genus SKYB61. The sequence continues at coordinate 6,224 of JBEQAN010000025.1, read as the reverse complement.
TCATTCAGTTCAAAATTAAAGACTGTAATATTATAATTAAATAAATAAATTTTAATTGAGTAAAGAATATTTTTTAATTTCTTTTGGAGTAAAGCTAAATTTAAAGTTTCAGTCTTAAAAATATTAAAAAAAATAAAAAAATTTTTCCAATTTTTTGTTCTTTACTTAAACAATATATATCAATCCAATCCATTTCTTTAAAAATCCTCTGAAAATATTGATTTGACTTAAAAATTATTAACAAATTTAAAGTCTATAAAATAATTTATGAAAATTGAATATAATTTATTTATAATAGTTTTTATTTTAAATTGTTCTTTTTTTCCTCCTCAAAAAATCAATAATGATCATATCTTAAATTTGGAAGAAGAAATTCCTGGAATATTCATTGGAAAAAAATTCTTCTTTAATCGATACCTCGAGTTTATGGGATTTTCTAATGTAGAAAAAGAATGTGAATTAAAAAACGAATCTTCAATCCTTTGTAAAGAAACATTTTTATTAAAAAATCATGAAATAAAAAAAATTTATTGTATTAATTTTAATTATAATAACAACGATATTGAAATTGATTATTATCCAGAATGTACTAAGCGAAAATTTTTGTTCTCCGCATTTTTAAAATCCTACAATAAGGTTAGAGGTGCAGGTTTTTATATCTTAAGCTATGATTCAGAACCATTAAATCAAATGGTATTTCCAATTAGTTATTACTATACAAGAAGTTCAAAAGATAAAAAATTTTATTTTGAAGAAAAACATTATTACTTGTTTTTTTGGCAAATTGGAAAAGAAATTACTATTTGGGAAAAGATTCATCATGAATAAAAATTTAAGGAGGATTTATGGCATATAAAAGTGGAATCATACATTTACATGAAATTGCATCAGATTTTATAAAAATTACAGATTCAGTAGCTCGCTCCATCTATGAATTATCGGGAAAAAATAAAAAATTTGAAGCAGATAAAAGAGCAGTAGAAATTATGGAATCTTTATTAAACCAACTTCCATATAAAATTTATGTTTCAGTAGGGGAAGGCGAAAAAGATAATTCTGCTGTATTAGATCAAGGGAAAAAATATGGATTAAAACTAAAAGAAAATATTGAATTAGAAGTAGTAGTAGATCCACTTGAATGTACTACCAATTTCGCAAAAGGTTTACCAGATTCCATGTCTGTAATGTTAATTGGGCTTAAAGATACCATCCAAAAAGTCCCAGGTACCTATATGAAGCAACTCTTTCTTCCGAGAGAAGTAAGAGAACTAATAAAGCCAGAAATTATGGAAAAAAAACAACTTACATCAAATCAAAAAGACCTCATTCATAAATATCTATATATTGAGAAAGAAGGAGATAGAAAAAAAATCAAAGTTCGAAAAGATTTGATTGATGCAGAACCGAAGGAAATTCTTTCTCTTGTTGCTCTTGCCTTAGATTTAAATATAGAAGATCTAACAGTAGTGATTCAAGATAGGCCTCGACATCAAGAATTGATTGAAAAAGTAAGAGAGTTAGGAGCTGGAGTAGCCTTAATTGAATCGGGTAGCATTTCTGCAACAGCGGAAATTATAATAAGAAAAGAAGGAAGATATAATTTATTAATGGGCACATATGGGGCTCCCGAAGGATTGATTCAAGCATTTATGGCTAAATCAACAAATTCTATTTTCTTAGGTAGAATACAACCACATAATGAAAAAACAGAAGAAGAAGCGGAACGACTCAACATTTTAGAAAAAACGTTATCAGAAGATGAATGGATAAAAGATGAAGGAATTTTAACTATGTCTGGAATTCATTCCTCCATGTGGCTTCCTGGAGTAAGAAGGGTATTTAAAAAAATTAAAAATCCTAAGGAAAAGCCCTATAGACTTATTGTATCTACTGTTCTATGGACTATCAATAACGTTCAATTATTAGAGTTAGAAGATGGGGATTTAAGAAGTAAAGAAATATTGTTCCAATGATTCAACTTATAATAAAAAAAATTGATGCAATCTTTTCGACTTCTTTCCTTAGAGTATTAGCTCTTTTTTTATCAAGATCCTTTCATTCTTTTTCAACCTTAGTTTTCTCCTTTATTGTAGGAAGATTACTTACAATTGAAGAACATGGTTTATATAGCCAATATTTAGCAAGAATTATAGTATTTCAAGCAATCCTTGAAATTGGCTTACAATACTCTATCATTCGTTATCTATCACCTTATGTAAAAAAAAATAATCAAACAGAGATTGGTTATATTCTTCGTTCTTCAATAATAATAAAATTATACTCAATCTTATTAGTGCTTTTAATTAGCTTATATTGGATGGCAGAAAACTTTTTATTTTCTTTATGGAATATTCGTTCCAATTTCTTCCCCTTAGTCTCTCCCCCCAATCATATAACTAATATATGGTTGGTATTTTTATCTTCTATTGGGATGTCTTTTTTTTCTTATTTTGATTCCCTCCTTGTTTCCTATAAAAAGTATAAAACTTTAATATTATGGATACCAATAACAGGAATAACGCGAATTGCTATCTTACTCCTTTTCTTTTTTTGGAATGGGGGAGTATTACAGATCAATCATGTATTGTTTAGTTTTATGATTGGAACTTTTCTCTCTTGGCCATTTTATTTTTTATCATTTGATCCAAGACAATTTTTTTATCCCGTTAATAAAATTAAAATACGATATTGGATAAGAAAACTTTTGAAATATAATTTATGGATTGTTCTTGCTTCTTTTTTTGCCATTCTTTCAGATTGGATGGAAATTTTAATGATACAAAATCAATCAGATGCTGGCATCTACAACGCAGCAAGAATTCCAATGCAAGGAATAGCCATCCTACTTGCTACAATGCAGTCTTTTATCATTCCCGCCATGAGTCATTTTACTCATCCAAATGAATATAAAGAATATTTTAAAAAAATTTATAAATATATAATTCTATTAATTTTATTTCTTTCACCAACGATTTTTATTTTGAATTGGTTCATCCTTTTTTGGTTTGGTTTGGAATATTATCAATCCACGAACTTATTATGGATTATATTTCCAGGATTTTTACTTAGAATTGTTTTTGCCCCCTTAGGAACAGCACTTTTTACCTTAGATCAACCAGTAATGATTGCAATAGAGGCTGGTTTACGAATGGTAGGTAGCATTATCTTAAATCTTTTATTAATTCCGCAATACGGAGTAGTAGGTGCAGCTTATTCCTCCCTATTTTCGCAATTTTTTGGTTGGATTTTTTTAATTTTTTTATTTTATTATTATTTTAAATTTAATGAATTCCCGTTTCAATCTAAAAGAGTAAAACACAGGATATGAAGATCAAAAAAAATATTACTCTTGATCAAAATAAGGAATTCTTTTTAAAAAATTTTCAATCTAAAAACTACCTCGAAAGAGTATTTTTTAGATATTTAAATCAAATTATTAAACGTGTGACATCTCAAAAAAATTTTTTTCTTCATACAATTCTAATCTTTATTGTTACTATTAGCCTAATAATTATTCTATCCACATTTTATATTTGTGATCCAATCTTAGTATGGAAGGTTGATGATTACGAAAAACCATCCATCGTTTATGGTTATAACAATAAAGGAGAAATTGTACCTTTTGCTGAGTTTTATTCTCAAAATCGAAAAATCATTACCCTTTCAGAAGATGATTTTAATCATTTAAATGTAGTAAAAACCTTCATTGCTGCAGAAGATATACGATTTCGGGATCATTTTGGAATTGATATACCCGGAATTGTTCGAGCTTCAATCATCAATTTAATGGCTGGAAAAATTAAAGAAGGTGCCTCTACTTTAACCCAACAAACCGCAAGATTACGTTTTTTAAATCGACAAAGAACCATCACAAGAAAATTAAGAGAAGTAAGTTTATCTTTATTCCTCGAATTAAGATATCCAAAATATAAAATTTTAGAAATTTATTTTAATGAAGTCCCCTTAGGACATGGTACCATTGGAATCGATGCTGCAGCTAAATTTTACTTTAATAAAAGCTATAATAATTTGACCATAGGAGAAAGTTCCGTTTTATCTTCATTAACAACAAGTCCTAATAATTATAGTCCTTTAAAAGATCCTATCAGATCCATTAATAAAATGAAAGTGACTTTTATAAGGTTAGTGGAAAATGGAGAAATCTCCATTCAAGAAGCTGAAAAAGAATATCACAATATCATTAATAATTATATTTTAACATTAAATCGTTATCCAGATGAAAGTTCTTTTACAAATCGTATGGATAAATTTCCGTATGTTACAGCATATTTATTCAATATTTTACCCAAAAATATAAAAGAAAATCTTACTACAGGTGGATACGAAATTTATACAACCATAAACGTAGATAAACAAAGAATAGCAGAGGAATCATTACAAAACTGGTTAAAACAATTAAATAAACAAAAAGCGATTTACCAAAAGGACTTTACAAATTATGAAATTTTTGATGAACGTTTTAATCACGTATATCCTATATTAAAAATCATGTTTGGTATCAATGATTTTAAATTCAAACAAACAAAAGAAGAAAGAGATTTCAAAGTTAAATTAAAAGAAATTCAAGAACCCTATTTATTTTTAAATTTTTTAGTTGGGGAAAGAAATATTATCAATGCTTTTGAACATAACATAAAAAAAACGTTTGATAATCCAACGATAAAACCAGATTCTATTGAAGGAGCCCTTGTTTCTATTAATCCAATCAATGGAAAAATAGAAGCCCTTGTAGGTGGTTCAAGATTTATACCAGCCAATCAACTCCTTCGTTTTCTATCTCGAAGACAACCAGGAAGCTCTTTAAAACCTTTTATTTATGGTGCGGGCATCGATCATTTTGCAAGAAACCCACATGATACCCTAAGGGGGATAACCGCAGCAACCATTCTCGAAGACAACCCCATCACGTTTATAGATAAAGATTTATCCGAATATGAACCAGAAAACTATGGAGGAAACTACTTAGGTCAAATTCGAGTACGAGAAGCATTAATCCTTTCAAGAAATTCAGCAACTGTTCATGCATACGCGAAAATTGGTTCAGATATTATCAATAAATATTTAGAACAAATTTTTGATCTTCCAGAGAATACCTTACCACGAGAAGCAACTGTAGCACTTGGATCTTACGAAATAACACCTTTACAATTAGCAAAAGCATATACGGTTTTTCCAAGACAGGGAAGTACCATTGAACCATATTTAATTGAAAAAATTACAAAAAAAATTAAAAACGAAGAAGTTGTAATTTACGAAAAAAAAGAACCTAAAGTAAAAAACATTTTTCTCCCAGAAACAACGTTTATCTTAAATGATATATTGAAAGATGTCTTAATTCGCGGAACTGGTAAAGCTGCCTATATACCCAATGTTCCAGTATTTGGGAAAACCGGTACATCTAATCGATATACCAACGCTTGGTTTGCGGGCTATACTCCAGACAACGTAACAGTTATCTATATAGGATATGATAAAAATAAATCGCTTGGAGCTGGTGGAACAGGTGGTAGTTTAGCAGCTCCCGTATGGCGAACCTATATGTATAACGTATTAAAAGATTTAAAATTTCCTAAATATAAAGAAGAAGAAGTACCACCAAATATAATAAAAAAATCTATTTGTAAGTTAACAGGGCAACTTCCATACGAAAATCAATGTGATGTAACATGGGAATATTTTATAATTGGAACAGAACCCAAAGAAACTTGCGAAATTCATTCAAAAAAACAAGAGCCTCATAAAAACCTAAAAATTGATTTAGATTTAAACATTAAATTAGATTAAAAAAGGATCATAAGACTATGAAATACTGCAGTAACTGTGGGAAAGAAGTGGTTAAAATGATACCTGCGGGGGATAATAAAGAACGTTATGTTTGTTTACATTGCAATACAATCCATTATCAAAATCCCAAGATTATTGTAGGGACAATTCCTATTTATGAAGATAGTGTTTTATTATGTAAACGTGGGATTGATCCCAAATATGGGAAATGGACTATACCAGCTGGTTTTTTAGAATTAGGTGAACGAGTAGAGATAGGAGCCATTAGAGAAACCCTCGAAGAAGCAAACGCACATGTAGAAATCCTTAATTTACATACTATTTATAGTATACCACAAATTGGTCAAGTCTATTTATTATTTTTAGCGCGATTAATAGATTTGGAATTCTCACCGGGGCACGAAACCTTAGTAACACAA
>JBEQAN010000024.1:0-10644 GCA_041640315.1 Leptospiraceae bacterium | reverse complement strand
TAATTTCTTTGGATTAAATATTCTGGATCAAATAAATGTTCTAATTGTAAAATCAATTTTTCCACTTCTTTACCAAGGGTTTCTTTAAAGGTGTCTATAGGGATTTCTAAATCGTAATGACTAAGACCTTTTCGCTTTAATAAAAATTGTTGATAAAGTTCTTCTGTTCTGTATCCCCAAGCTCCACCACCATGTCCCGGCTCGCCTACACCCTTATTTCCTTGGGTATCCGCTCCATACCAAGCATCAGGTCCTTCTTTAATGTCTCCACCAGTTTCTGGGGTGTTTATATTAATACCCTGACGTAGTTCCTTAAATTCTCTATCCCAACTTGCTTTTCCAGTCAATGCATCTCTCCAGTGTTTTTGTGGATCCCAATAGAGAGGATTTTTTTTTAGTTTAAAATTAGCTTCTTTTAGTTTTTTTTTTAACTGTTTTACTTCGCTTAAAAACTCAAGAGAAGTGGGATTTTCTATCATTTGTCTTATTTCTTCTCTTACGGTAGTTCTTTCTGTCAGATTCGAGATTTCATTCAAATAAGAAAATTCAAAACCATCCAAAAGAAAAATTTTTAATTCTTGATCCTCTTTCAATTCTGTTTCTATCTCTTTGAAAAAATCTAAGAATCTATATAAATTTAATAAACCAAATTGATAACCTTCCATCCTATCTATACCAATGATTCGTTCTTTCGCATATTGAACTAAAAGTAAATGGATTTGAGAAATCATTTCTGAAAATTGAGGTATATTCTCTTCGTCAAAATAAGTTTCTATAAGTTGTTTTATACTTTCCTTAGATAAATTTTCGTTTATTACAACGCTGGTAAATCGATTTCGAAAAGCTCTTGAAATCGTAGATTGATTTTTGCTTTTTCTAAAATATTTTATGCCTATAATAATTGCATCATCATTTAAAAAAATGGGTTCATTTTGACCAGATTCTGCGGGAAGTGTTAATGCTCTCGCATCATCTAAAAGCATATTTAATTTTTCCATTAATTCGGGGCCTGCAGATTCTAAACCAGATATTACTATGATGTGATTCGACTTAATAGCTCTTACCAAGGGACCATCAATCCATTCTACGCGATCTTCTATAGGTTTTAATCCACCTATAATATCTGAGGTATGCATCCCTTTAGATAAATGAATCCATTGAATTGGTCTATTATAAAGAAATGATAAAAATTCTACATAAATTTCTGGCTCAACATTTGCATCACATTCGAGCAAAATATTTTCTTTATTTTCTATACCGCGAATAATTGCTTCCAAAACCTCTAAGCGTTCTTTTATGGGAGGGAATTTTTTTAAAAGTTTATCAGTAAAAGAATCTATCTCGGACTTTGAATGAAGATAATTTAATGATAGATAATTTCTTCCTATTTTGATTTCCCTTAAATCTGGATGAATATAAAAATCCACTTCCTTTGTTTTTAAATCATAAAATAAATTTTGTAATCCTTTCACTTTGAACAATTTCGCGAGAAAGTCCAAAATCTTTTTTTGATCTTCTTCATTTCGAAAAGGACGAATAAAGATATCATAGATTTCTTTCATCAGATGTTTTGGATGTTCATCATTCACTAATCGCTGACAAATTCTCTTTAGATTACGAAGATTAAAATGATAACGTTCATAATCTCTTGAACCAATTTTTTTATCTATAATCCATTGTTCTAATTCCTGTTGAATTTCAACGATTAAAGATAAAACTTCTTCTGGTAGGATAGGATAAAGGGATTTTAGAATTTGTATAATTTCTTCCTTGGGATAGGGATCCATCCAAATGGTTACAAAGTATTTCTGAATTTCTCTTGGAAGGGGTTTTCTTCCTTCGAAACCTTCTACTGGATTTTGAGTTGCTATAAACTGAAAACCATTTTGAGCCTTGATTAATGAATTATCGCCTTCTATTAATTCTAGTTCTTTTCTCATGAATACAGATTGAAAACGTTTTAAAACATCAATATTAGCAAGGTTGATTTCATCAGCGACAAATGTAATTCCTTTTTTCATTGCTTGTGTTAATAAACCATCTTGCCATTCGAAGGTTTTTTTTAATGGATTCAATCGATAAGAACCAATCAAATCTTCAGGTAGTAAATCCTCATTAAAACTAAATCGATATGTTGGTTGATTTCTTAAAAAATTGATATAATAAATGATTGCATTTTTCCCAATTCCAGCATCCCCTACTAATAGAATATTTTGATTTTTTATGATAGCAGGTAAGATTTTTCTTAAATTTCGCTTTGTAGTTGGAGTAAGAATTAAATTTTGTTGAGGAATCCACTCTCCCTTAGAAAGTTTCTTTTCCAGTTTGAAATCTTCTATAGTAATAAAGTTTGAATTCATATATAACAAAAAGTAAAAATTGATTTTAATGTCAATTCAATTATTGCAATTTTATTCTTACGTTTTTTTTACTTTTTTTTCTGCAGAAAGGAGAGTATGATAAAGTAGCATAGCAATTGTCATTGGTCCAACTCCCCCTGGTACCGGTGTAATATAGGAACACTTAGGATAACAACTTTCAAAATCCGCATCGCCAATATTACCTTTATTGTATCCCGCATCCACAAGTACACAACCTTCTTTCAACCAATCCCCTTTCACAAATTTGGGAATTCCACAAGCAGCGAATACATAATCTGCAGTTTTTACTATCTTAGGCAAATCTTGAGTTTTGGAATGACATATGGTTACCGTTGCATTTCTTTGTAAAAGAAGCATTGACAATGGCCTACCTAAGATGGGAGATCGTCCAATGACCACTGCATTTTTTCCTTCAACATCTAAATGATATTCATCTAATAAGCGAAGAATCCCTGCAGGAGTACAAGAAGGATAAGCCTCTAAACCAAAACTAATTTTTCCAAAACCGAGGGTAGTCACTCCATCCACATCTTTGTGAATATCGATTGCATCGAAACACAATCGCTCATTAATATGTTTAGGTACGGGGTGTTGAAGTAAAATTCCATCTACTTCATCATTTTCGTTTAATTTATGAACTTCTTTTAAAAGCTCTTCTGTTGTAGTATGTTCGGGTAGATCAATTCTAATGGAATTCATCCCAAGGCTATTACAGGTTTTTACTTTCATATTCACGTAGGTCATGGAAGCTGGATCATTTCCCACAAGAATTGTTGCAAGTGTTGGGATTTTATTATATTCTTTTCTTAGGGATTCTACACGTATTTTTACTTCATTTTTGATTTTTTCAGAGATAGACTTTCCATCTAATAGTTTTGATTCCATAAAGTTGTTTTTTTTAATATAAAACGCCAATCAAATGTTTTTTACAAAATCCGTTTAATACTAAAATAAAACCTTTAATTCAATTTTCCCAAATAAAAATGTATTAAAATGTTTTTTATTAAAATTATGGCATATGAATATGGATTTTTGTTGACTAACTAAGGAAAGATTTTTTTATGACCTATAGGAGGGCCAGTAGCTCAGTCGGTTAGAGCACTTCTCTGATAAGGAAGGGGTCGGAAGTTCGAGTCTTCCCTGGCCCATAGAATTTCGCTTTTAATTCTTATAAAATCATAAAATAAGATCTTTAAAAGTTTTTCTATATTTTAAAAATAAATGTAATTGACTAAAAAAAGCGTTTATTATGTTATCATTAAATGGAAATTCAAATAAAAAAACCAAATGAAATCACAAATATAAATGAATACATAGAAATTTGGACCACAATAAGAAACGAACTCATAAAATCTTTAATGCTGATTCCAGAGCCGCAATTTTTAGAAAAACCACCACAAGGTTGGTCTGCTTCTGAAATTGGTGAGCATTTATATTTATCCCAATATCTTTTCGCAATTTTTATTCCAAAAGTTGTTAGCGGGACTAAAGGATACTCAAAAGAACAGTTAAATTCTATCAACTATGAAGAATTATACGAAATCTTAAGTAAACCTTTTTCTGGTATTAAAAATCCAGATGCTGTTACACCAAAAAATCAATGGAATAAATCCAACGTTATTGAACATCTTAATGAATCAATGAATATATTGATTAAAAATCTAAAAGATCAAGATCTAAATATCTTAAAAACAAGGGGGATGATGCATGGAATCTTTGGTCCTATAAGTATTTTAGATTTTACTTATAACTTAATAATTCATGAGTTAGGACATTTAAAAAGCCTAAGGGTTAAGTATAATGTATAACCCCTTAAGAAACATTTTTTCTTAAGGGGTACATGAAAAAAGAGATTCTTATTTTGGTATAACGCGTAGGAATACGTCTACAGCTACTAAACCCACTAAGAGGATAAATAAGAAGAGCGGATAAAATATTCCAAATGACCAAATCAATTTGTTTTCATACTTTAGATGCATAAAATACAGTAAAACTAATAAAGCTTTAATTGTAGCAATTACTAAAGCGATAACAATATTTATAAACATACTTCCAAAGTTTATATATGATGCTAAGACCGTTATGATAGTCAATACTAACAAAGCAATACCAACATAAACATATGTAATTGTGGGAGAAATATGTCCTCTACTTTCTTGTTTTGGTATATGCATAATCTACTCCTTATTCCATTACTGAATTAAGTAAAATAATGGGAAAAGATAAATCCAAATCAAATCTACTAAATGCCAATATAAACCACCATTTTCAACTGGTGTATAATACCAATGAGAATATTGTCCTTTTATCATTCCTACTAATAACCATATGAGAACAATCATCCCAACAAGAACATGAAGTCCGTGAATTCCCGTCATTACAAAGTAGAAAGAGAAGAATATATTGATTCCATTTTTATCTACGTTTTTTACTTCGCCATTTTCATCTTTCCATGTAGAAGGTACAGGACCATATTGATGTGTTTTATGGTCAATAACAATTTGTTGTGCATTGCCAGGGAAGATATTGTGATGAAACTTCGAAGAATATTCAAAATATTTCACCACCAAAAATCCAAAAGCAAATAAAATAGTTAAGATCAAAAATATAATACTTCGATTTCTCTTACCGCGCTGTATTGCATCAATAGCCAAAGCAACAGTCATAGAACTTGTAATTAAAATTACTGTGTTTATAGATCCCATGATTCTATCAAGTGACATATGAGCAATTTTAAATTCAAGGGGATATTTCGCGTGGAAGATAGCAAAGCCAGCAAATAAAACTCCAAATAATAATAACTCCGTTGCCAAAAATAACCACATTCCAAATTTTGCACCTTCGTAACCAGCCAGTTCTTCATGAACTGGATGTCTAACGGTTTCAAATTCTTTCACACTGCTAACTGACATTAGAATACTCCTTATATTTTAAATTTATACAATTTTTCGTTCCTTTTTTTCTATATCTTCTTTTCCTTCTGTACCATAATCATAAATACTTTCTGGAAATCTTGGCATTTCAATAAAATTCGTTTCTGGTGGTGGAGAAGTCGTTTGCCATTCAAGTGATAGTGCATTGTAGGGATTAGCTTCTGCTTTCTCACCCTTGAAGGCACCTACTAATAAATTCGTGAGAACAATGATATATCCTAATCCATTAAACCAAGATCCTATAGTAGAAACAAAATGCCAGGTATGGAAATGTGGTAAATAATCATAATATCTTCTTGGCATACCTTCAAGACCTAATAAAAATTGGGGTAAGAAGGTTGCATTGAATCCCACAAAAAGGATTAACCATCCCCAAAATGCTACTTTTTTATTATACCAACGTCCAGTGATTTTTGGGAACCAATAATGTAATCCCGCAAGTAGTGCAAAAACAGTTCCACCTTGCATTGTATAATGGAAATGTCCCACTACAAAATAGGTATCATGTAAATATACATCAGTGGAGAGAACTGCAAGATGAAGTCCCGTTAAACCCGCTATGGTAAACATAAATAAAAATCCGAGTGTATAATACATGGGTGTTGCAGTAATTTCTAAAGAACCTTTCCACAAAGTAGCTAACCAGTTAAAAATTTTAATAGCAGTAGGCACTGCTACAAAAAATGTTAAGAAAGAAAAAATATATCTTGCCCAATCTGACATACCAGAAACAAATAAATGATGTCCCCAGACTATAAAACTAACTAATGCGATAGCAAGCGATGAATAGGCAATGGCCTTATAACCAAAAATGGGTCTTCGAGAGAATACGGGAAGGATCTCAGAAACAACCCCAAAGGCTGGTAAAATCATAATATAAACTACTGGATGGGAATAAAACCAAAAAAATTGTTCAAATAAAATTGGATCGCCACCTTTTGAGGGATTAAAAATACCAATATCTAATACCCTTTCAAAAATTAATAAAATTAAATTCATTCCTACTACTGGTGTTGCAAGAAGCTGAATAATTGCTGTTGCATAAATCGCCCATACAAACAAGGGCAAGTTGCTCCAATGAAGACCAGGTGCTCTCATTCTATGAATGGTAACTATAAAATTAAATCCTGTCATAATAGAAGAAAATCCCATTACAAAAGCACCGAAAACTAACCATATCACAAGAGAATTTGATTTCATGCTATAGGGAGTATAAAATGTCCAACCAGTATCTGCGGGAGAAAGAAGAGATACTATGGAGATGATGGAACCAACCAAATATACATAATAACTAGCAAGATTGATTCTTGGAAATGCTACATCTCTTGCTCCAATCATTAAGGGTAATAAAAAGTTTCCCAGGGTTGCTGGAATTCCTGGAACAATAAACAAGAAAACCATCACCGCCCCATGTAAAGTAAATAAAATATTATAGGTATCAGGACTAAAAAATGTTTTACCTGGTGATATTAATTCCAGCCTTACAAGAAGAGCAGATATTCCACCAATAGCAAAATAAATAATAATTGTAAATAAATACATTATACCAATTTTTTTATGGTCTGTTGTTGTTAACCAACCCCAAACACTTTTACCAACATCTAAGTAGGATTTATGATGATCATGTGCAATGGAATGTGCCATATCTTTAACTCCTTTTAAATTATTTTAAGGATTTAATAAATTCTATCACAGATTGAATTTGTTCTTCATTAAGATCTTGAGGAGGCATAATATTGGGATACCCTTCCGCTACTTGTTTAGTAGGTTCTAAAATTGAAGTAGTAATATAATTTTCATCAACTACTACAACTTCCCCAGTAGTTAATTTTCTTTTTGTACCCCAAGTTCCTTTAAAAGTAGGACCTACTACTCTTGAACCATCAATGGAATGACAGGATTTACAACCTTTATTTTCGTAAATTTGTCTTCCATAATCTGCACTAATTTCCACCATCCCTTGTTCTTCTTTTAGTTTATTCATAACTTGTAAAAATTGTTCTTTTTTCAATACTACAGCAGAGCCTAACATATAACTATGATCTTTACCACAATATTCTGTACAATAGATACGATAAGAAGCACAAGTTCCTGGGGGTAAATCGATCCCATAATTTTGTGTGATTTTTAAACATTGATCCCCAACTTGGGGAATTATATCTTTTTGAGTATCTACAAGTCTGTACCAATCTTCGCGTTCTTTTCCTTGTAATTGCTTTTGTCTCTCTGAAATTAAAGGAATAAAAGTTACATATGTGTAAATATTTCCTACAACATCTTCTTTTACACGAAATTCAGGTACGTAAAAACTATGTATCACGTCTTTTGATTTCATGATTAACTTTACACGTTCATTTTCTTCTAAATATAAGACATTATCAGTCTGCAATTTCTTTGGCGAATTGATTTTTTCGCTGTCAGTGGTATATGTAAAGTTCCAAGACCATTGTTTAGCCGACACTAAGATTTCCTTTGGATTTTGACCCGCAGCTCTTAATTCTCTGAAATCTTTTAGACCTATTACATATAGAATCGCCAATATAATAGAAGGAATGATAGTCCATACTACTTCTATCGTGTGATTTGTATCAATCCTTGAAGTTACTTCTCCTTCTCTTCTTCGCCGATATTTAATAATGAAATATATTAATGTTGCATTTGTTAAAAGAAATGCCAATCCTGTAATGAAATTAACAAGATTCATCACAAAATTGACTTGCGGCGCATAGGTGGAGCCCGCATCAATAAACCATTCAAACATAATTCACTCCTAAGTATATAAAATATATTTCTGTTACCAATATATTGAATTTAAGTCTCAATTCAAGTTTAAATTTTCTCTTTTCGATTTCTTTTCTAAAAAAATTAGAATTGTGATCAAACTAAGTATTAAAATCAATATAAAAATTCCACCCAATCGCATAAATCCCCAAGCAAAAGGCGCATATTTTCCCTGGAGAGAATCATAACGAAAGCATGTCATTAGTATTGTATCTACAGGTGTACCTATTTTTCCTTGACTTGCATCTACTAAAGCAAACCGAAAATCACGAGATAAAAATTCAATTCCATATAAATATTTTGATATCTTTCCCTCTGGTGTTAAGAAAATAATCGCTGCGGGATGACTATAATCTGCACCATCTTTTTTATAATAGTACCCAAGAGCATTTAAAAGGATCTTAGGATTTTCTGGATATGCGGGATCTGCTACTAAAAATATCCAATCATCTTTTCCAATGGGAACATGTTCTAACTGTTTACGATAATTGATGGCTTTCTCTTTTGCTAAGGTATACTCTTCTTCTGGATTAAAACTGATAGAGATAATGATATAATCTTTACCCGGGTATAGTTTTGATGATTGTATTACCTCAACTAAACCATTATAAATTAGAGTACAAAGTCTGGGACATTCAAAATAAGCTGGAGCAATTATCACTGGTTTATTATTAAAATACTGTTTTAATGATACTCGTTCACCCTCTTCATTTAAAAAAATAAGATCTGGTTCAATCTTTTGATTTAATCTTTGTTCAATATAAACACCTTCTGGTGTACGTTCTGTTTCTGAAAATAAAGGTATAGTTAAATTCATATTTACAATTAACAAAAATAAGATCCTAACCTTTAACTTCATAATTTTTAAAAAAAATTATACTAGTATAAAAGCGATAAAAATATCATGCTTTATTAAAAAAATAATTTTAACTCGTATTATTTATAAAGATCGTTTGAAAAGAATTAAAAACATAAAAACTAACATAAAAAACTTTTCTATAAGAATGAAAACACAACATTAAAATTTAATTTTAAAATTAGAAAATTTTAATTTTTTTATAATTAAAAATCTTTACTAAAACCATGAAATTTCCAAACGAAATTATTTTTAGATTTTATCAAATTTTTAAATTATTTCAATCCAAAATGCTTTTATAAATTCAAAATGATTTTTGGGAAGATGGATAATATTTTTTTAGTGTATTTCATTGAAAATAAAATTTCATATCTTAATTTCAATTTTAAGAATTTAAACATCCTCTTTCAAAGTACCATTATAAATTTACAACTTTTTATTTTAGTATTTCTTTGATTTTAAACCCAATGAATTAATATTTTTCTAAAAAATTTTTGGGATTTCTAATTTATTAAGATATGAAAGTTTAATGAAAATGTTTTAATTTTAGATTTATCAATTTTTTAAATACAAGAATCTCATTTTTTTATAAAAAATCAACAAAACGGGTATATCTATTTTTGTGAAAACCACTCTAACATTCAAAACCAAAAAAGAACATAGAGTTTGTATTCATCTTAAGCCAAAACACTTTACATTTTTAAAACACCTTGCCAATCGACAATTTCAAGGAAATATTTCTAAAACCATTTTATATCTACTTTCTAAATATTTGAAATACCTCTATCGAATCAAAAAAAGCGACATAAAAAGGACTTTAACCATTGACTATCAACCAAAAACAAAGGAATACAAACGCTACTGGATTCCCATCCAACCTACCTTCTGGGGGGAGTTATACCATCTAAGGGGTTCTCTCGGTTATTCCATGAGTTTTCTTTTAAGAATCATGCTGGACTGGGAAATGGAAGAAACCCAACAACCTGATGTGGAGATAATCATTCCACGCCCCAACATCACGGAACCCCCACAACACCCCCATTTATTACATAATTATGCACAAAGTGTTCGGCTTTATCATGTTTCGCGATGGGTATTTTTATATTTAAGTGGTTATGCTTAGGTTTTTTTGAAGATAATTTAGAATTTAAATCTACATTTCCAATACTGTAAATCACAATCACTAGTTTATCAAAGTTTGAATTATCTCTGTACTTTTACTTTTTAACAATAACACTTATATTCAAAAAATGTTCATTGTTATTATTATGTCCTATTTGTATAACGATGATCGGGACAGTCATATCGCAAGTCTTTTGGTTCTAATGCAGTTTTCAATAAATTGCAATAGTGATGATCATTGAATTTCTCATAATACATGCAAGAAAAACAGATCTTTGCATTTGTAAGATATCCACTTTTAAAAAATTCAAAAGTTAGTTTATGAAGTAATAACAACAATTCTTGTTTCTCCTCGAAATTCATATGAGGAAATTGAATTTTTACTTTATTTTCGATCTTGTGGATAAGAACATTACCCTCTCTTGTAATTTCAACATAACGGATTCGTTTGTCGAATTCATCTTGAGTTTTTTTTAATAGACCACGATTTACTAGAACCTTTATGCTATCACTTATTGTTGCTTCTGATACCTCCATTTCGTCAGCAATATAATTTATGGTTATTTTCCTT
>JBEQAN010000023.1:0-10801 GCA_041640315.1 Leptospiraceae bacterium | reverse complement strand
TTAGTATTTTCATTTCCAAATCATTATGTTTTTCAAACAATTGTTTTCGAGCATGAACAACGGCTGGATAAACATTTTTTTTATACAAAAGAAAATTTGTTAATTTCCCAGCATACATATATTCTGTATGTAAGATATCGGGGCTTGAAATGATATCATAGAAATTTTCTTGATTAATAGATTTAATATAAGTGCTTGGGACCACATAATCATACTTTGACAATTCCTCTATCACTTTTTGAAGTAGTTGTTTTTTACTTTGTTCTTCTTTTTGTTTTGATATACGAATCAATTCATTTAAAATGAGTTTTAATTCTAAGAATAAATTTTTATGTTTTGATGGTGTTAAGTTTTGGATTTTATTCTTATAACTTTCTAAATCTTTATAATTAATATTTCCACTATATGAGATTTCATTATTTTGTTCACTCAATACATGAACAAGTAGTTTAAATCTATCAATTAAACTTTCTTCGTCTGGAAACTGCAAAGTATAAAAACCAAAATCATCTTTTAAATATAATATGACTCTATCATTTATAAGATCTTGAATGATTGGTTTTACATAGTTTTTATAAGTAATAGCTTGATCTTCTTGGCTTTTATCTAGAGGATTTTTCAAATAATATTGAATCACAGCTCCTGCATGACTATTAAAATAGTTCTCATCATTTAGATTTCTTATAATATAATCTCTATGGGGTCCATCCCACTTTGAACCCTTTTTTTGCATCCATTTTTTGATTGCATCAATAGTTCTATTTTTATAATAATCATAATATTTCCGGTAGGAAGTACCATCTTGTTGTAGGGGTCTACACAATAATAAAAGAGTGGTAAAATTTCCTCCCGAAATATAATCTAATGCTGGGAAAGAAATAATAGCACTACTTTTTAAACTGCCTTTCCCTAATAGTTCGTTTAAATACATTTCAAATTTTTCTTTTGGTATATTTAATTCTTTTTGAAGTTGATATAAATCGGGTAAGATTCGGGTTGCATTAAATCGTGATGTGGCCTCAAAAACCGCATTAAAAATAGCATATATACCTTTGAATTTAAAATCTCCTCGGGACTCTAAGGATTGAGCATAATCCATTGCCTCTCTTAGTGGTAAAAGTTCTATTTCTTTTATATTTTTTTGCTCATTCATATGTTTATTTTCTTTTTGATAGTTCTATTCATATCTTTATTTTATTTACATTTAAATAAGCAATAATTTTTTATAATTTATATTATTCTATTTCTATTTTAAATTTTCTTTCATTGTGGAGCTTATTTATGAAAAGTAAAATTATTATCAGAAACGAAGATAAAGAAACTTTTATCAAAACAAACTTCAATGAAATAGCTAAAAATTATGATACCTTTAATGATCTTTTTACCTTTGGTATGCATAGAAAATGGAAAAGAAAACTCTTAGACGAGCTTGAAATTAATAAAGCTGAACGTGCAATTGATCTCTGTTGTGGGAGTGGAGATATTGCAATGATGATGTTGCATCCAAAATATCAAAACAAAAACTTAAGGATTGTAGCGTGTGATTTCAGTGAAGGGATGTTAGAAGTAATGGAAAAAAGATTACGAAAAAACAATTTATGGGAAAATATAGAAATTCGAAAAGAAAATGTTTTAAATTTACCACAATGGTTTGAAAACTCATTTGATGTTGCAACTGTTGGATATGGAATAAGAAACGTAAAAGATAGAATGAAATTCTTTCAAGAAGTATATCGGATCTTAAAAGTTGGTGGGAAATTTGGAATTTTAGAAGTTGGAACAATAAAACCTGATTGGATCCGTCCTTTTGCACATTTTTTTATGAAACATATTATACCTTGGATTGGTTACATTCTACAAGGACAAAAGCATAAAATGTATGACTATTTACCTGCATCCGCTCTTGAATTTCCAGAACCAGAGTATATTGTAAATGAGCTTAAATCTGTAGGTTTTAAAAATATATATTATAAACCACTTTTTTTTGGCGCATCAATCATTTATGTATGCAATAAATAATTTTTATGCAAAAAAAATTTTTAGTTTCTTTGAAACGTACAAAATGGGAAAGAGATCTTCAAATCTATGGATCTGTAAAAGAATTAAAAAGAATTTATCGATTACAAAATCATATATTTAAAAGGATATATAGCTCCCATGTTAGACAAATGCGAAATTTTGAGAGACTCCATAAAGTTATTCATAAAGATGCAGAGTTTGTTTATAGAGAAGAACTAAGTATACCCCATTCAAAACTATTTCCCTTCCTTGTGAGTTTTGGTGGGGATAATCATTTTATTTATACCGCCAGATTTGCTTCTCAACCAATTATTGGTATTAACTCTGATCCAGAAACATCTACTGGAGCGCTATTATATTACAATGTAGAAAGGTTTATTAAAGACTACAAACACAATCATTTTTTTTCGAATGAATATGAAATTGAACATTGGACTTTACTTGAAGGAATCATTGAATATCCCAATACAAGTCGAATTTCTACTGGAAAATGCATTTCAGAAATTATTATAAGAAATGAATTTCCAGAACATATGAGTAGATACTTTATTAGAAAAAAAAATGCTCCTTTTGAAGAGCAAAAAAGTTCTGGTTTAATTTTAGCCACGGGTGCTGGTTCTACAGGATGGTTTTATAATTGTCTTCCAAACTCTATACAAATATTTGAAGATCCCATTTTCCCAAAAAATGCCCCATATTTCAAAGTAATTGCTAGAGAACCAGGTTTTAATAAAATTCATAAATTGAAATATTTATACTCAACCATATATGAAAATGAAGTATTAGAAATTATTTCTGAGATGGATGGGACCATTGTGATAGATTCTCATCCAGAGTGTTTATTTTCTTTTCCACCCGGCGCCAAAGCATCTTTTAAAATTAGTAGCGAAACTTTAAAAGTGATTAAACCTATTAATCGAATTCTACAGTATGAAATTTAACAATTTTTTTTAAAATGTAACCTATTTTTCATTTGATTTAAATAATTTATGTAATTTTATTTTATATATGCCAAAAGAGATAAGTCATATATATTTTTCAGAAGAAATTCAAAAGTCACTTAATGAAGATATAAAAAATATTTTAAGTCAACATATGAACCTTTATTATTATGGTTCTACTTCTCCAGATATATTTTATTATTACCTTCCAAATAAAAAACTATCCCAAAAAATTACAAGCATAGACTGGGGATCATTAATTCATGATGATTCTAATAACATGGAACCTATTTATCGTTTATTAAATCTTGCTAAAACAAGTGAATATAAAAACGAAATCTTTTGTTTTGTTGGGGGATATTTAACCCACGTTGCAGCGGATACGATTTTTCATCCTTATATTTACTCTATAACTGGTTATTACTATGATAAAAATCCTTCATTACAAAAAGAATATCAAAGGAATCATCGATTATTCGAAACAATCATGGATATCTATATATTAAACAATATTTATAAACTTTCTTTAAAAGATTTTAAATTATCGAAAAAGTTATTATTATCAAATTCAGAATTAAAAATTTTATTTTTATATGGAAAATCATTAAAAGATTTTTTTTATCCAGAAATTGACGATAAAGAAATGGAAGATTATGTATATTATTGCTACAACAATCATATTAAATTAACGAAGATATTTCAAAAAACATGGCTTGTAAATCTATTAATACCTTTAAAAAAATACTCTAAGGAATTAGACTCTATCTTAGCTCTATGTTATGGAAATCATCCAGAGTCAAAATACATAGATTTTTTGAAATTCTTCGAAGCTCCCCACCCTATCCATAATACAATCATACAGGGTAATTTTTTTGAATTTCTCGAAAAAATAAAGAAAAGGGGAAGAGATTTCATCCATGCAATTTATGAATTTTTATATAAGGATAAAAATCTAAATGAAGTGAAACAATTAATTCCAAACTATTCATTAAACACTGGAGAGATTAAAATATCACACGAACAAATGAAATATTTTAATATTCATCCAGCTTTTAGAAAAGCATCTTAATTTTAATCCCATTTTATACTTTCTAAGGAAGCCTGTGCTTCTTTTTTAACACCAGTAGGGAAATTTGATTTAATGACCTTCATTAGGGGAACAAAAGCTCTTTTATCTCCTAATGCACCTAAGGATTGAATTAATGCAGTAATGAGTCTTATATTATCTGGCTGTGGTCCTCGTGAGAGTTCAGTATTTAGGGCATCAATCAGTTCTGTAGAGGCAAGACTGGAATATTTATAAAATCTTCCTAAGCTTCTTGAAGCTTCTATTCGAACATCTTCATGTTCATTTGTATCTTTTAATCTTCTTCCAAGTGCTGGTATGACATTTTCTACACCTTTATCATAATGAGAAAATTGTGCCAATGCTCTACAAATATTAATTCTTAAAACATAGTGGAATTCTTCATTTTTATTGGGTGTTAAAATCCCAAGTAATGGATTATAGATTTTTTCTGGTGGGAAATTGGGATCTTCTGCATAGATTTGTTTAGCAATGACACCAAGACGATCAACAGCAAGTTGTTTTTCCTCAATCCGAACATTGGGATCAGAAAGCAATTTACTTAACTCTTCAATCCCTTTTTCATTAGCTGGAACTCGATTGAAAATTGGAGCGGTTTCTTGAGAAAATATTGAAGCAGCATAAAAAAACGTTAATAATAATATTTTTTTTATCATAACTTATACCCCCTTCTTAGAATTCATATATTCAATGTATTGATTTATTACTTCTACTAAATCCTGAAACTGATCAGACTTTCTAATTTTAATTTTCCTTGTTTCACCAGTTTCTATAATTTCTCTTAGAGTTCTTTTTATATTATATATCGGCCCTGCCATACTATGAGAATAAAAGAGACTAAAGACTATTAATATCACCAAATTTACGAAACTGATAAAAACAATAGGTTTCCAATACAGATCAAAGGCATTATAGGTTTTTATAGGTGTGGGCAGTTCTAAGGTTTCTCCATTCTCTTCAAGACATTGGATGGTTTTTTCAGAACTCATGCTATATAAGATACCGCCCTCATGTATTAATAAGGTATAGGGATTTTCTCGTAATACCCAAAGTATCCCCAAGGTAAAAATCAGAACAAGAACAATGATCATAGAAAACCTAAGCATGAACTGATTTTGAAACTTCTTATCAATGTAATACCTCCACCGCACTGACTTTTCCTTTCCAAGGTTTTCCATAACTACAGACTCCTTACTTTATCTAATAAAATTATTATCGTTTATAAGCAATAAAAAAATTAATAATGAAAGGTAATGATACCATTTCTAAATTGATTTATTCCTTCAAACTTATTGATAGATAGAGGCTTTTTATTGATATCAAAATAACATAGTTCTTTGTTTTGATTAATATAAAAAATTTGATTACCATATAGATTGATATATCTTAAGTCGTTTTTGAATAAATCAATATCTTCGTTTACAATTTCTTCAATCTTTTGATTTTGAAAATTAAATTTATATACCCTAAGGAATGTGTAATCGTTATTACCTTTTAAATACATTATATACTCATCCTTAAGTTTAATTCTATAATCAATATCTTGGACTAGATTTTCTTCTATTATAACATCATTATAAACAACGTAAGATTTATTTTCTGTCAAGAACACATAAAAATAATTATTTCTTAAGATATTTTTGATATTGTTATTTTGAAGATCAATCAATAGTCTTTGATATTTAGAAAGAAATTCATCATCAATCTTTTCTATATTGATATTACCTAAAATATTCAGATTTATTAAATAAACCTTATTTTCTTTTTTAAAGTAGATATAAGAGCTATTAACTTCAATTAAATCAAAATTGATTAAAAACGAAGATTGATTTATACTTAAATATTTTTCTTTGCTACAATTAGAGTTGCTATAAGTTAAGATGACTTGAGGTTGAACTTGATATACAGAACATATTTCATTCCATTTTTTATTTGCAATTTCAATACCCGTCTCAAGATCTAAAATCTTTAAAGTATCATTGGTTTGTATCCATAAATAATGATCCAGAAATATATTTTTAATTTGTGGAATTTTTAAATGATACAAAATTTTTTCTGAATTTTTTTGTATAGAGATAATTTCCTTTTCATTATAAAGAATAAATTTATCTCCATAGGGAATGATATTGTAATCTTGAATCGATTTTGAATAAGAAATTTCGAAAAATTGTTTCGAACCGCGAGAATTCACATAAAGTTCTTTTACTTTTTCATAAAAGGGAGAACTGGGATAAGTTCGAATAAAATGCTCAGCCACTTCTATCAATTTTTCTTTTCGATATTCTTGATATACTTTGATTAATCCCCAATAATATAAATCTTTTTTTTGTAAAGCAATGGCATCAACTAGCAATTTTTCTGCTTCAGGATAATTTTTATTTTCGTATTCTATATAAGCAAGATGATAATAAGCATCGCTAAAAGTAGGAAAAAGCTTTATTATTCTACGTAATTCCATCTTAGCTTGATTCATTTCGTTTTTATTTAGATAAATGATAGCTAAATTAAGCATTGCAATTTCACTTGTAAAACCCTTCTCTTTCGAAACCTCTACAAATAAACTTTGAGCTCTATCAAGTTCGTTTAGATAATAATATGCTATACCTTTGCCAATCTTGGCCGGTAAAAAATCCTTGTTAAATAAAATGGCATCATCAAAATAATTGAGGGAATTTTTATAATTTTTTTTCAACAATGAAATTATTCCTAATTTATAATAAGAGTAATAAGCATCCTCTTTAATCGTAATAATTTTCATGAACCCTTCTTCTGCTTCTTGAATTTTGCCAATTTCTAACATTCGATTATATAATGCTTCTAAAACGGGAATTTCGTGAGGTTTATTCTTTAAAGCATTTTCAAGTAGTTTTAGACCTTTAATGTCATTACCACTATAAAATTCTATTTCAGCAAGACGAACTAAAATTAAAGGTTTATTCCAATGTTTTAGTACTTCTTCATATAGTTTTTTTGCATTATTATAATCCTCCTTAGAGAAAAATTCTTCTGCTTTTTCTAATGTAGATATATACGAACTATATTTAATATTCTCCTCGATTATGCTTTTACTTTGCAAGTATAGTTCGTTCAAAGGTTCATAAATTAAAGCTTTATTGATATGTTCTAAGGCCAATTTGTAATTCTTTTTTTTATTTTCTTGTAAGGCAAAGTGATAATAAATCTTCCCCAAATTTCTTTTTGCAATTTCTTGGTTTTTACCACTTTTTTCTATAGTTTGGTTTAAATTCAAAGCTTCTTTTAAATTGTTTTCCAGAATCAAAATTTCTGTATATAGAATTAGTAATTGAGGATGGATCTTACTTTTATTATAAATCTCATTTTTTAAAGCATCGTACTTAGTTTGATTTGTATTTTTGTAAAAATTTAATAATTTTTGATAAGAAAACCATGATTCATTCGATAGTTTTATTGCTGTTTTATAATTTTCCTCAGCCAATTTATAATTTCGCATTTTATAATTTAGATCCCCTAAGCTGATATATACTCTTGGTAATTTATATAGGCTTAGAGCTTTCTGATATTCTTGATTTGCTTTGTTAAAATTATTCTTTTTAAGGAATTCATCGCCACTAAAGACAAATTTTAATGATTCAAGTTTTTTCTTTTCAATTTCCCAAAAAGAGCGATTTTCTTTATCTATTTGCAAAAGCTGATTTAGGGATTGTTCTGCGTTTTTCACATCCTCAAGTTCCATATAAATTAAATATAAATTTTTATAAGCATTGATATTTTTACTATTGATTGTAAGAACTTCATTTAATACGGAGATAGCTTTTCTTGGATTTCCCGTGGATTTAAAATATATGGCTTCAAGATTTAGAATTAACTCATTTCTAGGATAAAGTTTTTTTGATTCTTGAAGACAAGTTTTTGCGGAATTTATATCATAATTATCAATATAAGATTTACATAAATAAGCATAATGTTCAACACTTTTATTGATTTCCAAAGCTTTTTTGAAATTTTCTATAGCTTTATTATAATTCTTCATTTCTGTATAAAGAATACCAAGCTGAACATAACCAATTGCTTTTTTTGGCTCTAATTTTGTAATTTCTAAATAATATTTTTCCGCTTCTAAATATCGTTTATTTTTAAAGGAAAGATTCCCCTGTTCTAATAATTTTGATATTTGTAATTGCTTTTTATTACTTTTAACATATTCCGAATCTGGTTTTAGTAATTCTAATTGATTATAATAATACTCTGATTTTTCGTAATCATTTAGTTCAAAATATATATCCCCCAAAAGTAAAATTACATTATCTTTATATTTAAAATTTTCTTGATGAGCTTTCTCTAAGTATTCAATCGCTTTTGGATATTCTTTCATTTCTTTATATGTTAGTCCTAAGCGATATAAATATGTAGGATCCTTAGGATTTTGTAAATGTAATTTTTCAAATCGACTTAATGCTTCTTCGTATTCTGAACGTGATGAAAAAATTAATCCTAAGGTTAGAAGTAATTGTTCATGAGTAGGTTGAATTTTTTCTGCTATAAGTAAGTGTTCTAAACCGTTTTGAATATCATTTAACTGAAAATAAGACATACCAATCAGATAATAACCCTCGAAAGTTACATGATAGTTAAGAGCTTTCTGGGCTAATTCAATTGCATTTCGATAGTTTTGTTTTTGATAATTGAAATTGGCTTCCTTTAGAAATTGATTAGCCAAGACGATATTTTGATTTGATTCTATTTCTATTTTTTTAATTAACGTTGTTTCAGTTGTTCTACATAAAGTGAATATAAACAAATGTATTATTAAAAAAATTTTATATAATATCTTCATGATACTTACCTTATGTTAAATTGATTATGAAATATATTTGATAATTTCTTACCTAAAAAGTAAAAGGACTTAAGAATAAAATTTTTGTATCCTTTTTCATTCAAATAAAATTCATTTAAAAGTGTATCTCCCTTCTTATCTATAATATTTAATGTTAAATAGTTTGATTGAACATTAGTTTGAAATACTTTATAAGTATTAATAAATAAATAAAAATAATTTTTATTGCTTTGATCAAAGTAAATGTGAATATTTTCATTCTTCTCTGGGATTTGATAAACTTTTTGTCGTTTTAAAATATCTTTTCCTTGATATATTAATAAAATTTTATCAATTTTTTTTAAAAATAAAATATCATTTTCAAAGAAAAAAATTATATCACATTCTTTACAACTTAATGTAAACTCTCCTCTTAACTCATCTAAAAGTACTTCAGATGAATAAATGTTTTGTCCTGGTTTTAATAACAATCCCTTTTTTTTAAACTGTTCCTCTTCAAATTCTGAAGAACTTTTTCCAGTAAACCAATAATGCGTATTTTGATTTTCTTTGAGATCTTTAAAACTAATATAATAATCCAAAGGATAGAATAAGTTCAAACGTGAATTTTCTTTCAAAACTAAATCTTTTTCGTAAAGCAAACCATATTCATTTGATGTTTGAAGTTCTTCTTTTAAAGGTTTTAATATTTGGACATGATAATTCCCCTGATAAATTTCTGTTATATATACTGGGGTAAATCCTTTATATTCGTCATTTATAATTACACTCAACCTTTTATTAGATAATAGATTCAAATAAGATGAAGTTTGCTCATCATCCCACTTTATAACTAAATTTTTGTTCTCTCCTTCTCGTAAAAACACGACTTCTTCTCTTCTGGAATTATTATTTTTATTAATTATATAAACTTGATATTGTCCTTCTAATAATGTAGCCTTGGTTGGAGTTAAACCTTTAAAAAGAACCTGATTCTTAACACTTTTAATCAAAACTTCGCTTTTGGATGCACTAAGAATACTTAAATATCCCATTCCTAAGGGTTGAAATTCATTGACGAATTTCTCTAGTTCATTAAAATTTATTTTCAAATAAGTTTTATCAAAAATAGGTAATAAAGAAGTATCTGGTTGTTTAATATGAACATATCTTTGATGTTCATTTTTAATTTCTATGCATTTACAAACTATGTTATATGTTAAAGAATCATTATTTATGCGAACAATTTGAAATTCTATATCCAATGATGCTAATAAAGACTCCTTTGTATGAAAAAAAGAATCTGAATTCTTCTTTATGGGGATAATTTTTATAGATAATTTATGTGTAGTTTGAATTTGAAGATTACTATTATGGGATAGAAAAATAATATGAGGATATTTTTCTTGAATTTTTTTTAAAAGATATTCAATCAACCAAGAGATTGAATGATAAAAAGTGTGTTTTTCAATTTGGGATAAAAGATCTGATGCTATTTCTATCTGTTCTAAGTGTATGACAAGTGTTTCTTTAATGGAATCTTCAAAGACTTCCTTAAATGGCTGATGGATAGAACTCTTTGTAAAATTAATATAAGAGATTTGCTTTTCCGGTTTTTTTATAAACTCTGGAATCTCTGAAGTCTCTAAAATAATTTCTTTAAAAGTACTACAAGAAAAGAATAATATAATAAAGATAAAATAAACATAAAATTTCATAAATAAGCAAGAAATAATGTCTTCAAAATATTGTCAATTTCTTAATTCTTATATAAATTTTTTTTCAATTTGTCTTAACCAGTTGGAAAATTCTTTTTGATAGTTTACTAACCTTTTAAGATATAATCTTCTTTCTTCAATTAAAAGTTCTCTTGCTTCACTAATAATATCATTGATACTTTCTCTATGAAATGTTAAATGACTTAAAAAAAGTAGTCGTACATCTCCAGAGAAATATTCT